>JAFMQP010000215.1 GCA_017354575.1 Acidothermales bacterium
GCCGGCTACCGCGCCTACCGCGCCGGCGTGCTGGACAAGATCCGCATCGACGAGGTCGCGTCCCAGGGCTACTGCTTCCAGATCGACCTCGTGCTCCGTGCGCTGCGGGCCGGCTTCCGCGTCGTCGAGGTGCCGATCGAGTTCGTCGAGCGCACCGAGGGCACGAGCAAGATGAGCACCCAGATCATGGCCGAGGCGTTCGTCCGGGTGGCGTGGTGGGGGCTGCGCGGGCCGTCCGGCGACGGGTGGCCGTAGGCATGGCACGTTCGACCGGCGCCGCTCGTTCCACCCACATGTCCGGACGTCGGCTGCCGCTCGCCCTCCTCGCCGTGGGTGTGGTGGCGCTCGAGGTGGCCGTCGTCGTCCTCGTCGCGTCCTACCTCGGCTGGTGGACGCTCGTGCTCATGCTGGTCACCAGCGCGGCCGGCGGGTACCTCGTGAGGCGGCAGTGGGCCAGGTCGTGGCGTGCGCTGCGGGAGGCGCTCGCGTCCGGTGCGCCCGCGCAGCGCGAGCTCGGCGACGCCGCGGCGGTGCTCGCCGGCGGCCTGCTCGTCCTCGTGCCCGGCTTCGTCACGGACCTCGTCGGCATCCTCACCGTGCTCGGGCCCACCAGGCCGCTCGTCCGGCGCCTGGTCCGGGCGATCGCCGGCGGCTCGCTGGACCGGGTCGACGCGTCCGTGCCGGCGGCCTTCCCGCCGGGCGGCGGCGCCGTGGTGCGGGGCCGGGTCGTGAGGGCAGGGTCGACGACGACCGGCCGGAGCGGTCGGCCTGACCCACGTCCGGCCTACCGGGTCGCGCCCGCCCTGCCGAGACCGCGCAGCGACCGGTCGACCACGGTGACGACGAGGAACAGCGCGCCGGCGACGAGCATGAGCTCGGCCAGGCCGTGCAGCCCGCCGGTGTCCGCGGCGCTCCCGTAGATCGCACCCTGCGCGGCCGCGGCGACCATCGCGCCCAGGTACACGAACGTCCGCTGCAGGCCGGCCGAGGCGCCGATGCGGTCGGCGTCGGCCTGGTGGTACACGGAGTTCTGCAGGGCGAGGCTGTTCAGCCCCTGTGGTACGCCGAAGACCAGCGCGACGACGACCAGCAGCCAGATCGGGCTCGCGCGGACGAGCAGCACCAGCAGCGCGCAGCCGGCCAGCTGACCGATCGCGCCGGCGACGAGCTTGCCGCGGAGCCCTCCGCGGCGTCCGGTCGCGAGGGAGACGAGGATGCCGGTCGCGAACAGCGGTAGCTGCAGCAGACCTGCATGCGTCGCCGAGAGGCCGCGGCCGTCCTGGAGCCATTGGGTGTAGCCGTAGAGGAACGTGTACGAGACCAGGTACGCGAGCAGCGTCCGGCCGTAGGTGACGAGCAGGGCCGGGTTGCCGCCCAGCACGCGCAGGTCGAGGAACGGCTCGCCCGCGCGCAGCTCGCGTACCGCGAAGGCGGCTCCGGTGCCCGCGCTGACGGCGAGCAGGTACCAGTGGTCGAGCCGTGGATTCATCAGGAACAGCAACAGCGCCACCAGCATCCCGGCGAACAGCAGGATGCCCGCGACGTCGAGGCGGCCCGGCCGGTCCGCGTCGTCGACGGACTCCCGCACCGGCTCGCGCGGCAGCCGCAGCGCGGCGAGCACGAACGCGACGAGTGCCAGCGGGATGTTGACGGCGAACGTCGTCCGCCAGCCGCCGAGGCCGATCAGCACGCCGCCCAACGGCGGTCCGATGACGGCGATGGTCTGGCCGGACACGGCGAGCAGCGTCAGCACACCCGCCGGGCTGTCCCTGCCGGTGCGGCGGGCCTCACCGCGGATGAGGTGCATCGCGGCGGGGTATCCCGCGCACGTGCCGAACCCGAGCAGCACGCGGGCGACGACGAGGACGGGGAGGTTCGGGGCGGTCGTGCCGATGATCCCCGCGACACCGACGAGCGCGGTCGCGCCGAGGAACAGCCGGCGCGGCCCGTAGCGGTCGATCAGCCGCCCGACCACCGGCTGGCCGACGGAGGTGGCGAGGTACAGCGCGCTCACCAGCCAGGCCGTCGCCGACGGCGGCGCCCCGAGTGCCACGCCGATTGGGATCAGCGAGACGGCGATGATGGAGGAGTTGACCGGGTTGAGCACCGCGCCGAGGACCATCGGCGCGAGCAGGCTACGGTCGAACTCGTCGCCGGACCCGGTTCCCGATCGGCGGCGCAGTGCGGAGAGCAGCGTCACGGCTGGACGAGCCGATCGAGCAGCCCGAGCGCCTCGTTGATGGTCGCCCGCTCACGCGCCGAGTACCGGTCCTGCAGGGCCCGGGTCAGCCATTCCTCGCGTGACGCCCTGGCGCCATCCGCGAGGTCGCGTCCCGCCGCGGTCAGCGTGATGACCTGCCGGCGGCCGTCCTCCGGGTCGGGAGCGCGAGCGATGAGCGCGCGTTCCTCCAGCGCCGCCAGCGTGGTGGCCATCGACTGCGGACGGACCCGCTCTGCGCCCGCGAGCACGCTCGCCGACGTCGGTCCGTCCTTGACCAACCGCGCCAGCACCGAGGCCTGGGAGGCACTGAGGTCGTCGGTCGCGGCGACCTCCCTCAGCGTCCGACGCAGCCGGCCGAACAGCACCCGCAGATCGCGTGCCGCGGCAACCGCCGACGTGGACACGTCCGTCCCGGCCTTGTTCACCCTTGGAGGCTAGGGATAGTCAGCCTGGACTGTCAAATTTCCCCCGTCTCCCCGGAGAGGGTTACGGCTGCCGCCGGCGGGTAGCTGCCCAGCCCTGCGCGACGGGAGGGACGTCATGCCGACGAACGGCAAGGGCCGGCTGGTCACCTGGCTGGACGACGCGTACTCGATGGAACGGGCGCTCGAGCACCTGCTCGAGCAGCACGCGAAGGACGCGGAGGGCCACGCCGAGGTACACGAGCGGCTCACCCGGCACCTCGAGGAGACGCGGCGACAGGCGGAGACGGTCAAGGGCTGCGTCGAGGAGCTCGGCGGCTCGGTGAGCCGGCCGAAGAAGGCGTTCGCGAAGTTCTTCGGCGCCGGACAGGCGATGACGAACAAGCCGCTCCAGGACACCCTGGTGAAGAACGCGATCGCGGACTACGCCGCCGAGCACTTCGAGATCGCCTCGTACCGCGCGCTGATCGACGCGGCGGAGCAGCTGGGGGAGGCGGAGGTCGCCGACAAGCTGCGTCCGATCCTGCGCCAGGAGGAGGACATGGCCCGCTTCCTCGAGCAGCACCTGCCGCCCGTGGTGCACGAGCAGCTCGGCCAGGGGGCGAGCTGACGCCGCGCCGCTCAGCGGTCGGCGACGAGCGAGAACATCGTGGGCAGGACGCCGCCGCCGACGCGCAGCTCGAAGGTGCCGTTGTCGCGCGGGGGCGGGGGCAGTGACCCGACCGGGTCGTAGGGCCAGGACAGGTGCTCGACGAGCCGCCGGACGCGCAGCCCCGCCTCCACCGCCGCGGTGACGACCTCCCCGACCGAGTGCGGGTACTCGTCGTTCACCCGCGCGCCGGTGCCGGCGTACGGGAAGTCGAGGACGGGCACGTCGGGGTCGCCGACAGCCATCCGTGCCGGGTGCACGTCGACGAGCACCAGGCTGCCGCCCGACACGAGGGCGTCCGCGACCGAGCGCATCCAGGCACCCGTCCGGGGTACGTGCCGCAGCACGCCGACGGCGGCGTAGGCGACGTCGAACGCCCGGCGCCGCGACTCAGGCACCTCGCGTGCGTCCGCGACCGTGAACTCGACGTCGGCGAGCGCACGGTCGGCCGTCTCCTTGGCGCGCCGCAGGTCGTCCTCCGAGCCCGCCAGGCCGACGACGAACGCGCCGCGGCGGGTGAGCCGCACCGACTCGACGCCGTTCCCGCAGTCCAGGTGGAGCAGCCGCCGCCCGCGTACGTCACCGACGCGAACGCCAGCACCTCGTCGAGCTCCGCCGCGGCGCGCTCGCCGCGGGTCCACGGGCCGCCGGTGTCCGCACTCACCCGGACCACAGTAGTGACGGCGCGGGCGTCCCGCACGGGCCGGGCATGACGAAGGCCCGTCGGCGACACCTGCCGACGGGCCTTCGATGGGTGGCTCAGGCGCTCCGCTTGCCCGCGGCGCGGTCACGGCGCAACAGCTGGAGGCGTTCCTCGAGCAGCTCCTCGAGCTCTTCGATGGAGCGGCGTTCGAGCAACATGTCCCAGTGGGTGCGCTGCGGCTTGCCCTTCTTCGGCACCGCGCGCTCACCGTCGCGCCGGAAGGCGACGGCGCCGCACGTGCGGCACTCCCATGTCGCTGGGATCTCGGCCTCCGCCGCGAACGTGACCATCACCGTGTGGTCATCAGGACAGTCGTAGGCGACCTCCTGGCGCGGTGCCAGTTCCGTGTCGCGGTCGTCCTCGTAGCTCATCGCCCCGAGGCGGGTGCCCCTGAGGGATCGCTCCGCCATATGAGTCTCCTCCCGCCGATACCAGCATGTACAACGAGCGACTTCCCGGCAGGATTCCCCCAACCTTTCAGTTCGGCTTCAGCCGCGGAGACGCCGCAGCCTGCGCACGGCCTCGTCGAGCACCTCGAACCGCTTGCAGAACGCCCAGCGCACGAGGTGGCTCGCGGCCTCCTGGTCGTCGTAGAACACCTGGTGCGGCACGGCGACGACGCCGCAGCGCTCGGGGATCGTGCGGCAGAACGAGAGCCCGTCGGTGAAGCCGAGCGGGCGCACGTCGGTGGTCACGAAGTACGTGCCGGCGGGGACGTAGACGTCGAAGCCGACGTCCGCGAGCCCGTCGCAGAGCAGGTCGCGGCGCTTGCGCATGCCGTCGCACAGCTCCTCGAAGTAGACGTCGGGACCGCCCAGGGCCTCGGCCACGGCGAGCTGGAACGGGCCGCCCGCGGTGAAGGTGAGGAACTGCTTGGTGGTCGCCACCGCCCGAACCAGGTCGGGCGGCGCGCACACCCAGCCGATCTTCCAGCCGGTGACGGCGAACGTCTTGCCGGCCGACGAGATCGACACGGTGCGCTCGCGCATGCCGGGCAGCGTGGCGAACGGGATGTGCGGCCGGTCGTACACGAGGTGTTCGTACACCTCGTCGGTGACGACGAGCAGGTCGTGCTCGCGGGCGACCGCGGCGATCTCGTCCAGCTCGGCCCGCGACAGCACCGCGCCGGTCGGGTTGTGCGGGCTGTTGAGCAGCAGCACCCGGGTGTCCGGGGTGACGGCGGCGCGCAGGGCTGCGGCGTCGAGGGCGAACTCCGGCGGCCGCAGCAGCACCGGCCTGCGGTGCCCGCCCGCCATGGCGATGCCCGCCTTGTAGGAGTCGTAGTACGGCTCCAGCGCGACGACGTCGCCGCCCGGCTCGACGAGCGCGAGCAGGGCGGCGGCGACGGCCTCGGTCGCGCCGGCCGTGACGAGGACCTCGCCGTCCGGGTCGTAGTCGAGCCCGTACCAGTGCCGCTGGTGCGCGGCGATCGCCTCGCGCAACGGTGCGAAGCCGGGGCCCGGCGCGTACTGGTTGGCCTCGTGACCGGTGATCGCGGCGGCGGCGCGGCGCAGCACGGCGTCCGGCCCGTCGACGTCCGGGAAGCCCTGGCCGAGGTTGACCGACCCGGTGGCGACGGCGAGCCGCGACATCTCGGTGAAGATGGTGGTGCCGAGGCCGTGGAGCCTGCTGGCGAGCGCGTCCGGTTCCATACCTCAGATCCTGTCAGGCACCGGGTTGCCCGCCTCGACCACCGCCTTGCGCACGTCCGTCCCGAGCAGCAGGAAGAACCCGGCGACGAAGAACGCCACCAGCGAGACGATCGCCGACCGGTACGAGCCGGTGAGCTGCAGGGCGAGGCCGAACACTAGCGGTCCGATCCAGCTCGTGCCCTTGTCGCTGATCTCGTAGAACCCGAAGTACTCGGCCTCTCTGCCCCTCGGGACGAGTTGCGAGAACAGCGACCTGGAAAGCGCCTGGCTGCCGCCGAGCACGATCGCGATCGCCGCGCCCAGCAGGTAGAACTGCAGCGCCGCGCCGGCCCGGAGGTTGTAGGCCACGACGAGCACGAGGGTCCACACGACGAGACTGCCGAGCAGGACGCGCTTGGCACCGAGGCGGCGGGCGAGCCGGCCGAGCAGCAGCGCACCCGCGAACGCCATGAACTGGACGATCAGGATGGTGGAGATCAATACGGTCTGGCCGAGCTTCAGCTCCTTCGCGCCGTACACGCTGGCGAGCGCGATGACCGTCTGGATGCCGTCGTTGTAGAGCAGGAACGCGGCGAGGAACAGCAGCGTGCGCGGGCGCTGCCGCAGCGACGCGATCGTGCGTCCGAGCTGCGCGAAGCCGGCGGTGAGGGCACGTCCTCCCTCGACGTCCAGCGGCGTCCGGTTCCGCAGCCTGCGCAGCGGGATGAGCGTGAACGCCGCCCACCAGATGCCCGCGGAGAGCAGGCAGATGCGCACGGCGTAGCCGGTGGAGAGGCCGAGCGTGTCGTGGCCGAGGAACAGGCCGAGGTTGAGCGCGAGCAGCAGTCCGCCGCCGAGGTAGCCGATCGCCCAGCCGCGCGCGGAGACGCGGTCGCGCTCGTCCGGCGTGGCGATGTCGTTGAGGAACGAGTTGTAGACGACGACGGACATGCCGAGCGCCGTGTTCGCGACGAGGAACAGCGCGCCGCCCAGCAGGTAGCGGTCGCCGGCGAGGAAGAACATCGCGGCGGTCGCCAGCGCGCCGACGTACGCGAACGCGGCGAGCAACTCCCGCTTGCGCGGCGACCGGTCGGCGACGCTGCCCGTCACCGGCAGCACCAGGACCTGGACGACGGTGCCGAGCGAGACGACGTACGGGAAGAACGACCCGGTGGCGACCGGGATGCCGAGCGGGTGGACGAGCCCGTCGCGGCTGGCGGCCTCGGT
>JAFMQP010000002.1 GCA_017354575.1 Acidothermales bacterium
CCGGCATCGGCCGGCTGGCGCCGGCGTCGCGCATCGGGGCCGAGCCCGCGAAGCTGAGCGAGCTCGCGACGATGCTCGTCGGCGCCCGTCAGCCCGTCGCGGTCTGTGGTTACGCCGGTAGGGATCCGGCGAGTTTCGGTGCGCTGGTCGAGCTCTCGGAAGTCCTGGGCATGGGTGTGCTCGACATGCACCATCGGCTCAACTTTCCCAACCGCCATCCGATGAGTCTCGGGACCGCGGAGTCCCTGGCCGGGGCCGACCTCGTCTTCTTCGTGGACGTCAAGGACACGGAACGCGCTACCAGCAAGACGAATTCGACGACCAGGGAGACGGTCTCCCACGTTCCGGACGGGGCGACCGTCGTCGGCCTGGGGTTCGGCGACCTCACGGTGTCCGCATGGACCCAGGACTTCGCAGCACTGACCGAGATGGACCTGGAGGTGACGGCCGACTCCGCCGTGGCTCTGCCGGGACTGGTCGAACTGTGCCGGCGTCTGGAGGCCGAGCAGGAGACGACCCGGCGCGCGGAACGTCGAAGCCGCACGGCGGAGGTCGCAAAGGTGCACGACGACGAATGGTCGTCGTGGCGTAAGCAGGCGGAGTCGGTGTGGGACCAGACGCCGGTTTCCACCGCTCGCCTCGCCACCGAGGTGTGGGGCGTCGTGCAGGAGTACGACTGGGTCCTCTGTCCCGGTACGGCGAACGAGTGGGCGTACAAGATCTGGGACTTCGACAAGCCGTACCGTCACGTCGGGAAGACACTCGGCACGGGCACCCAGATCGGGCTGTCCCTCGGCGTCGCGTTGGCCCACAAGGGTTCCGGGCGACTGGTCGTGGACCTTCAGCCGGACGGCGACCTGCTCTACGATCCGCAGGCGCTGTGGACGGCCGCGTACCACAAGATCCCGATGCTCGTCGTGATGGTGAACAACCGGGCGTACTACAACGACTGGGCTCACCAGGAACGCATGGCGCGCGCCCGTGACAGGCCGGTCGAGAACGCCTACCTCGGCATGGAGCTCGACAAGCCGGCGCCGGACTTCGCGGCGATCGCGCGCTCCTTCGGTTGGTACGCCGAAGGACCCGTCGACCGTGGAGACGATCTCGGCGCGGTGGTCCGGAGAGCCGCCGAGGTCGTCAACGGCACCGGACAGCCCGCGCTCGTCGACGTGGTGTGCCAGCCGCGGTGACGCCGGCGTAGCTACCGGAGCGCGCCGTGGACCGCCTCGGCGGTCAACGGCAGTGAGCTCAGTCGCACACCGGTAGCGGCCGCCACCGCGTTCGCGATCGCCGGCGGTACACCGCTGTTGGCCAACTCGCCCACAGCCTTCGCCCCGAAGGGGCCGGAGGTTCCTCCGGCACGCACCTGGATGATCCTGAGGGGCGGCATGTCGGCGACCGTGGGCAGCTTGTAGTCGCCGAGGGTGCCCGTGACGACCTGGCCGTCGTCGACCGCCAGCTCTTCCATCAGGGCCGCACCGAGGCCGAAGGCGAAGCCACCTTCGAGCTGGCCCCGGTGCGCTGTCGGGTTGATCACCTCGCCGGTGTCCGCGGCGATGACGGCGTCGACCACGGTGATGGCGCCGGTTTCCGTGTCGACCTCGACCTCGACGGCCTCCGCGATGAAGCTGCTGTCCTCTGCGTGTCCGGCGGCCTCGTACTCGCCTCGGGCTTCGATCGCCGTGTCTCCCATACCCTCGACCGCGAGGCGTTCGCGGATGTCCGCCGCCGCGCGTATCGTCGCCTCGCCGAGTATCCGGGTGACCCGGCTCGCGCCGACACCGTTGTCGAACAACGATTCTCGGGTCGACCGACGGACGACCACGACCCTGTCCTCCGCCACACCGAGTGCCGTCGCGGCGATACGACGGAGTGCGGTGTGGGTGCCGCCGCCCTGGTCGACAGAGCCGGTGACGAGCTGGAAGCTGCCGTCCGGGACGGCGCGCAGGATCACACCGCCGCGCCCGGTGCCCGCTCCGCGCTGGTACAGCGCGACACCGACGCCCCGGCCGTGGGTGCGGGGCCGTTCCCACTGCACCGCGGTCCGAACCGCGTCCAGCACCTCCACCGCGGCCGGATGGGTGAACGTCTCTCCCACCGCATTGGGCTGACCGGCGCGCGCCGCGTTGCGGCGCCGGAGGTCGACCGGGTCGATGCCGAGCCGGGACGCTATGACGTCGACGTGGGCCTCGCCGGCGAACACCGACTGCACTTCGCCCGGGGAGCGCATGTGCCCGCCGGGAACGGTGTTGGTGTAGACGGTGGTCAGTTCGACGCGGGTGTGCGGTACCGCGTACGCGGACATCGTCGCGATCCCACCGCCGAGGACGAGCTGTGGGCTCGGCTTGGCCGCGGCGTATGCGCCGCCGTCGAAGACCACTTCTGCGGCATGCGCGACGAAGGTGCCGTCGCGGTTCACGCCGGTGCGCAGACGCATCGTCGCGGCGTGCCGGGTGCTCGTCGCGGCGAGCTCGTCGCTGTATGGCAGCGCCGCTCTGACGGGCCGTCCGGTCGCCCGTGCGAGGAAGTAGAGGGGGAACTCGAGTGCCGCCAATCCCTTGCCGCCGAAGTCACCGCCGACGAACGCGTTGTCGACGACGATGCGTTCGACCGGCAGATCCAGCGCGGCGGCCATCTGCCGGGCCAGTGCGAACGGTTCCTTGCTCGTGGAGACGACGCGTACGGTTCCGTCGGCCTCGAGCCACACCAGGGCCGCGTGCGGCTCGAGGAATCCTGGATGCTGGCGGGGAGTGCTGAACGTCGACTCCACGACGAGATCAGCGGATCTGAGTGCCTCCTCGATGTCCTGGTCGCCCTTCGCGCGGACCAGGTGGCCCTGGATGTTCGGGTGGGCGACTGCCGGACGCGTCCCCCTGAGCACGCGGTAGTCGGCGGCGCCCGGATGCAGGACCGGTGCGTCGGGCGCCACGGCGGCTGATGGATCGTGGACCGCGGGCAGTTCCTCGTATTCGACGTCGACGAGAGCAAGAGCCTCGTCGACGAGGTCACGGCTCTCCGCGGCCACGGCGACGACGCGTTCGCCGATGAAGCGGACGACGTCCGTGGCCAGGACGGGCCAGTCGAGGACGTTCCTGCCGAACCGCGCACCGCCGACGTCCGAGCCGGTGAGCACCGCGTGCACGCCTGGCAATGCGCGGGCCGCAGTCGTGTCGATCGCGGTGATGCGTGCGTGTGCGTGGGGGCTCGCCACGAAGCCCGCCCAGAGCGGGTCGGGGACGGGGACGTCGTCCGTGAAGGCGGCGGCGCCGGTGACCTTGAGCGGACCCTCCAACCTGTGTTCGGGCAAGGAGAACGTCGGTGGCGCGATCGTGTCGGTGGTCATCGACCCTCCTGCTCGGTTTCGAGCAGCCGGCCGAGCAGCCGGCGCACGCACACGACGGCCACGTCGTTCTTGTACGACGCCGACCCACGCGCGTCGCTCGTCGGGTCGATGTCCTGGCGCACGAACTCGGCCGCCCCTCTCAGCTGCTCCGACGTGACGTGACCGTCGACGAGGGCGGCCTCGACGCTGTGTGCGCGCACGGGAGTCGGCGCCACGGCACCGAGGGCGACACGGATCCGTGTGACCCGGCCGTCCACCACGTCGACCACCGCCGCGACGGAGACCGTGGCGTAGTCGTCCGCCGTACGCGGCAGGAACTTCAGGTAGCCGCCACGCGTTCCGCGCGTCGACCGCGGCACCGCTACACCCGTGACCAGCTCGCCCGGATGAAGCGACGTCTCGAGATAGCCGGTGAACAGGTCCTCCACGGGCAACTGCCTCGTGCTGTTCGGTCCGGCGACGTCCACCCGCGCGTCGAGCGCGATCAGTGCCGGCGGCACGTCCTGCGCCGGGTCCGCATGGCCCAGGCTGCCGCCGAGTGTCGCCTGGTTGCGAATCCGGACCGTGGCCACATGATGAGCGGCTTCTGCCAGCACCGGCACGCCACGCACCTCCGGTGCGGTCTCGATGTCGCGAAGCTTCGTCAGGGCACCGAGTCGCAAGGCGCCCGCGTCGTCGACGGCGATACCGCGCAGCTCGCCGACGTCACGGAGCCCGACGACGTGGTCAGGTGCAAGCAACCCGAGGCGGTTCAGCAGCATCAGGGACGTGCCGCCGGCCAGGAGCTGCGTCCCGTCGCCGTACTGCGCGAGCAGGGCCGTCGCCTCGGCCAGAGAGGCCGCCGGATGGAAGGCGAACGAGGTCACCGGCCCTCACCGGAGGCCGCTTGCACCGCGCGGACGATGCCGTAGTAGCCGGTGCAGCGGCACAGGCTGCCCTTCATCCAGTCGACGATCTCGTCTTCACTCGGGTTCGGCCGCTCACGCAGCAGCGCGGTCGCGGCCATCACCTGTCCCGGCGTGCAGATGCCGCACTGGAATCCACCCTGCTCGATGAAGGCCCGCTGGATCGGGGCGAGACTCCCGTCCGCGTCGGCGACACCCTCGATGGTGGAGACCGACGTCCCGTCGAGATGCACGGCAGGGACGAGACACGCGGTCTGGAGACTGCCGTCGACGATGACGCTGCACACACCGCACACGCCGGCGCCACAGCCGAGCTTGGTGCCGGTCAGGCCGATCTGGTCACGAAGCACCTCGACCAGTGACGCCGAGGCCTCGACGAGGACACGCACCGGCCTGCCGTTCAGCCGGAACTCGACCGCATGCTCGGACACTCGTCGGACCCTCGAAGACGCTGGTGATCGGAGCACAATCCTTGCGCAAGAACGAGGCACTGACAAGGGTATACAATCACATCCAGCAGTACACCGGCAGTCCATCGAGCAGCGGTAGGAGATGCCCCGATGGCTCGAACAACGGTACGCCGTCGTGGTGGCGGCCGGTGGTGACCTTCGTCCGGTGCGCGACGGCCGCCGACGCGGTCGCCGCCGTTCGGGACGGCGACGGAACCGCGAAGTTCGTCGGAGGCGGCACCGCGCTCGTGCTCCTGCTGCAGATGCGCCTGGTGCAGGTGGACACCCTCGTCGGCGTACGCACCATCGGAGACGTGCCGGGTTGGAGCGGGATCGAACAGCGCGGGAACGTCCTGTGGATCGGCGGCGGCGTGACTCTCGCCGAGGTCGCGGGATCCGCGCTGGTACGCGGGTATGCGCCGAGCCTGGCCCGTGCCGCGAGCGTGGTCGGCAACGTCCGCGTGCGCAACGCGGCGACGCTCGCCGGCAACATCGCGGAGGCGGACTACGCCTCGGACCCGCCGGCCGTTCTGGTGAGCCTGGACGCGTCCGTCGTGGTTCACGACGGTGCGCGGCAACGGGCCGTACTCGCACGAGACGTCTTCACGGACTTCTACACCACCAGCCTCGACGAGAGCGACCTGGTGATCGGCGTCGCCGTACCCCTGGTCGACGGGTCGGTCAGCGCGTATCGCAAGTTCGCCAGCAGGTCCATGGAGGACCGGCCGTGTGTCGGGGTGGCGGTGAGCGCGCGATTCGAGGACGGGGCGGTCGGCGCGCTGGAGGTCGTGATCGGCGCGGTGTCCGGGACGCCGCAGCGGTGGCCGGAGATCACGGAACGGGCGTGGGGGAGGCGGTTGGCCGCACCGCTCATGGCGACGATCGCCGACCGGTACGCCGACGCCGTGGACCCGATCGCCGACATCCGCGGCTCCGCCTGGTATCGGCGGGAGATGGTGCGGGTCAACGTACGGAGAGCACTCGAAGAGGTCGCGGCGAGTGCCGATGACTGACGACGCGACGACGTATCCCGGGAGAGAACCGCTCGCTCGGCGGATGACGGCCGACGCATGGGACCGCGTGATCGGCCGGTTCGGGTTCGCCGTGGACCGACGGATCGAGGGTTCCGCGCATGCCTTCGCGGTCCGCAGCTCCGTGCCGCACGGGACCATCACCGCGATCGACAGCAACGAGGCGAAGACCGTCCCTGGTGTCCTCGCCGTCATCACCGGGCCCGACGTCCGCGTCGACCCGTCGGTGGCCACCACGCATGGCGAGACCAGGCAGGACCAGCCGGTGTTGGCGTTCGACAAGGTGCGCTACGTGGGTGAGCCGGTGGCTCTCGTCGTGGCGGAGACACGCACAGCCGCTGAGGACGCGGCCGCCCTCGTCGACGTCGAGATCGCCGAGCTGGACCTCGTCGTCGACCACGAGCTGGCCGGGCAGCCTGGTGCTCCCGTGCTGCACGAGGCATGGCCCGACAACGAGTGTGGCACCTGGACTCTCCGGCACGGCGACGCCGAGGCGGCCATGGCGCGCGCCGAGGTGGTCCATCGCGCCACGTACCGGTCGCCGGCGGCGAACCACGCGCCGATGGAACCGCACGTGGCGACCGCGGCATGGCTGCCGGATGGACGTCTCGAGGTGTGGACGAGCACGCAGGCGCCCTATCCCGTCCGCCGCAGGCTCGCCGAGATCTTCGGGCTCGCCGAGGACCGGGTAAGAGTGTGCGTCGACCCGCTCGGCGGCGGGTTCGGGTCGAAGCTGGACCTGCGCCTGGAAGCGTTGGTGGCGCTGGGGTCGCGAGCCGTCCGACGTCCGGTGCGGATGGAGCTTCGTCGCGACGAGGTCTTCGTCACCTCCGCCAAGCACGCCGCGACCGTGACGATCACGACCGGTGCCGACCGCGATGGGACGCTCCGTGCCCGGATCGTGGACATCGTCTACAACGGCGGCGCCTATGCGCTCTCCACTCCGAGATCGACGAGAACCGGCATGATCCGCTCGCCCGGGCCCTACGCCATACCGGACGTGCTGTGTCGCGTCGTCGGCCGGTACACGAACACCGTCCCCGCAGGTCCGTTCCGCGGGGCCATGACAGGACAGGTCTGTTGGGCACACGAGTCGGCGACGGACGAGCTGGCCGCGCTGTTGGGCATGGACCCACTCGAACTCCGCATGCGCAACGTGCTCCGTGACGGCGACCTGTTCGCGACCGGCGAGGCGATGCACGGCATGCGTTACCGGGAGCTCGTCGACGCCGCCGCGAAGGGCGTCGACTGGGACGCGGACGCCGGCCCGACACGCCCCGAACTGGCCAGGGGCAAGGGAATGGCGGTCGTGCTGAAGAGCACCAGGACACCCTCGCGTTCCGAAGCGCATATCGTCCTGGACGCGACCGGCCGCGTCACCGTACGGACCAGCACCGTGGAGATGGGCCAGGGCGCCCATGCGTCCATGGCCCAGCTCGCGGCGGCGCGGCTGGAGATGCCTGCCGACGACGTCCTCGTCTCCACGATCGACACGCACCGGACACCGTTCGACACGACGACGAGCTCGAGCAGGTCGACGCTCACCATGGGCACCGCGGTCGAACGTGCGGCGGACGACCTGCGCCGTCGCATCGACGAGCTGGCGACGGCGGGACGTCCCGGAACCGCCGCGCCCACGCACAGCAACGGCGCCGTCACCGTTGCGCTGCCCGAGCCCACCGTGTTGCGGTACGAGGATCTGCTCGCCGGCGCGGGTCTGGACGAGCTCGTCGGTACCGGCTGCTACCAGTCGCCTCCGGGGGCGGGAGAGATGGATCCCGAGACGACGCAAGGGATGCACACCGTCAGTTGGCACCAGGGCGCGGTCGCGGTCGAGGTGGAGGTCGACGTCGAGACCGGCCGTGTACGCGTGCTCCGCGCGCACGGTGCGAGCTTCGCGGGGCGTGCCGTCGACGAACGCAGGATCCGCAAACAGACCGAGGGCGGCATGATCTTCGGGCTCGGCCAGGTGTTGATGGAGGAGGTCGTCTACGACGACGGACAGGTGATGAACCCGAACCTCTCCGACTACCAGATCCCTTCGATCCTCGACGCGCCAGAACGCGTCGGCAGCACCGTATTGACCGATCCCGACCCGGACGCGCATCCGCACGGCGTCGGTGAGAACACCGTGCCGCCGATGGCGCCGGCCATAGCGAACGCGATCTGTGCGGCGACGGGCGTCCGCATACGTGACCTGCCGCTCACGCCGGAGAAGGTCCTCCGTGCCATCCACGAGCCGGCCGTGAGGACGCCATGACGTCGGTGGAATTCCGGTTGAACGGAGCTCAGGTTGCGTTCGACGTCGCCGGCCGGGAGACCCTGCTCGAGACGTTGCGGGACACGGCGGGCACGACGAGCGTCAGGTACTGCTGCGGCATCGGAGTCTGCGGTACGTGCACAGTACTGCTCGATGCTCTGCCGGTGAGCTCCTGCCTGCTGCTCACCGTCATGGTCGACGGACGGGACGTCGTCACAGCCGAAGGTGCCGACGTACGTCACTCACCCGTCACCCGCCGGGTTCGCGACGCGTTCGTCGACGCGCAGGCGTACCAGTGCTCGTACTGCATCCCGGCGATCGCGCTGACCGTGCGGGGTCTCCTGCAACAGGATCCGGAGATGGACGCGGACGAGCTGAAGACGGCACTCGGTGGCAACCTGTGTCGATGTGGTTCCTACCCGCAGGTGCTCGACGCGGTCAGGCGACTCGTCGGAACCTCCGGTCGGCGTGGAGGAGAACAGGACGGATGACCCATTCGCTGCAACTCAGCCTGGCGGTCGGCGACTACGACATCACTCGTCCGCTCATCGACGGCGCGGTGTCTCCCCAAGGCGTCGACCTGGTGACGGTGACGGCGCCTTCGCCGCAACGGCACTGGCGGATGTTGACCCAACGCGAGTTCGACATCGCCGAGCTGTCCCTCGGCTCGTACGTGGCCAGGCGCAGCAGGGGCGAGGACGATCTCCTCGCTGTGCCCGCGTTCCCGCACCGGCGCTTCAGGCACGGCTACGCCTTCGTCTCCACTCGGTCGGGTGTCGCGTCACCGGCGGACCTCGTCGGCAGGACCGTCGGCGTGCGGAGCTGGCAGACGACCGCGGGCGTCTGGCTCCGCGGAATACTCGCGGAACATCACGGCCTGCCCACGGAGAAGGTGCGCTGGGTCGCCCAGGACAGCGAGGACGTGCCACTCGCTTTGCCGGACGGACTGACGCTCGACCGGGTGCCCGACGGCCGGAAGGTGACGTCGATGTGTGCCGACGGCGACATCGAAGGCCTCGTATATCCAGAACTGCCGGAACAGGTGCTCGCCGGCGACGGCACGATCCGCCGGCTCTTCACCGACCCCAAGCAGGTCGAGCAGGAGTACTACCGGAGCACCGGGATCTTCCCGATCATGCACGTGGTCGCGATCCGTGCCGAGCTCCTCGAGCGCCACCCGTGGCTCGCGCGCAGCGTGCTCGACGCGTTCGTCCAGGCGAAGGCGATGGCGCTTCGCCGGTTGTCCGACCCACGCACGGTCAGCCTCGCGTGGTTGCGCGCGCTGCAGGAGGAGGAACGCGCCCTGCTCGGCGCCGACCCGTGGCGTTACGGGTTCGACGGCGTCAACAGGGACACCCTGCAGACGTTCGTCGACTACGCGGTACGCCAGGGCGTCGCCGTGAGGCCCGTTTCGCCGGAGAGCCTTTTCCACCCGGCAACGCTGGACGAGCCGCCGAGGTACGTATGACGCACACGACGCTGTCCGTCTCGCTCGCGGTGGGCAAGTCGGACCTGAACCAGGCACTGCTCGACGGGCGCGTGACGGTGCCGGGCGCCGACCTCACGGTGCTCAGCTACCCGTCGCCCGAACGGCACTGGCGGATGCTGCGCCGCGGCGACTTCGCCGCGGCCGAGGTCTCGCTGGGCGCGTTCCTCGCCGTGCGCGAGCGGGAGCCGGGCCGGTTCGTCGCGATTCCCGCGTTCCCGCACCGCAGGTTCCGCCACTCGTACGTGTTCGTCGGCGACGGGTCGACCGCACGGCGTCCCGGACAGCTTGCCGGTGGGCGGATCGGGTTGCGCACGTGGACGAACACCGCGGGAGTCTGGACCCGCGGCATCCTGCAGGACGAGTACGGCCTGGACCTGCGGAAGATCCGATGGGTACTGCAGGACGAGGACACCGCCGGGGAGGGCGGCCTGCCTGCGGCGTTCGACATCGAGCGCGTCGCACCGGGCGAGACCGTCGTCGACCTCACCGTGCGCGGTGAGCTGGACGCTCTGATCTACCCGGAGATCCCCGACGTGCTCGGCGACGGCCTACGCCGGCTCTTCGACGACAGCCACGCCGAGGAGATGGCGTACGTCGAGAAGACAGGGACGTTCCCGATCATGCATCTCGTCGTGCTGCGCGCCGACGTCGTCGGCGCCCATCCCTGGCTCGCGCGCGACCTGCTCACCGCGTTCCGCGCGTCGAAGGACATCGCGCTGGACACGGTCCGCGACCCGCGCAGGGTGTGCCTCGCGTGGGCCAGGGACGCCTATGAGCAGCAGCGGCGGCTGATGGGCCCCGACCCCTGGGCGTACGATGCCGCAGTGAGTGCACCCGCTCTGGAGACGGCGATGCGGTACTGCCGGGAACAGGGCATCGTCCACCGCGCACCGGCGGTCGAGGAGCTGTTCCATCCGTCCACACTCGACGAGCCGCCCCGGTACGTACGTGCCTGACGAGTCGCGCCATCACTGGTGGGTGCTGTCCGTCACCAGTCTCGGCGTGTTGCTCACGGGCCTGAACACCAGCACGCTCGCCGTCGCGCTCCCGGTCGTCAGCCGGCACTTCCGTGCCACGGCGACGCAGGCGAGCTGGCTGCTGCTTTCCTACATGCTGGTCACGACCGTGCTCATCCTGTCGTTCGGCCGGGTCGCCGACATCATCGGCAGGCGGCAGATGTACGTCGGCGGCCTCGGCCTGTTCACGTTGGCGAGTCTGCTGGCGGGATTCTCCCCGAACGCGACCGTGCTCGTCGGCGTCCGCGCCGTGCAGGCGATCGGCGCCGCGGCGATCATCACCAACACCACGGCACTTCTCACGGACGTCTTCCCTGCGCGCCAGCTGACGCTCGGACTCGGACTCAACGTCACGGTGATCTCCGCGGCGCAGGTACTCGGCCCGCTCGTCGGCGGCCTCGTCGCGACGACTTCGGGCTGGCGCGCGGTCTTCTGGTTCAACGTGCCCGTGGGGGTGGCGGGGCTGGTCTGGGCGAGCCTCGTGCTGCGCCGCAACTACGGAGGGGTGGGCACGCGTAGGGGCGAACCGTTCGACGTCCTCGGCGCGGTGCTGTCCTTCCTCGTCATCGGTGCGCTCGTGCTGACGCTCTCCGAGGGCGGCGCGATCGGCTGGGCGAGCTGGCCGGTGCTCGCGGGCGTGATCTGCTTCGCCGTGTTCACACCGTTGTTCCTGTGGACGCAGGTCCACCGGGTGTACCCTCTGGTCGACCTCTCGCTGCTCAACGACCGGGAACGAGGGATGGCCTACCTCGCCACGCTCCTCGTCTCGGTGGCGCGCTTCGCGATCGTCCTGCTCGCCTCGTTGTACGTCCAGGCCGCGAGGGGCACGGACTCCTTCCACGCCGGGCTGCAGGTGCTGCCGGTGGCGTTCGGCATGATGGTCGCGTCGCCGGTGGCCGGCCGGCTCGCCGCGCGTGTGCCCGCACGGGTGCTGTCCACGATCGGTCTCGGCGTGGTGGCTGCGGGACTCGCCGTGCTCGCGGTCGTGATCAGCCCGGAGATCGGCTATCCGGCGCTGACCGGCATCCTGCTCGTCATCGGCGCCGGCAGCGGGTTCTTCCTCAGCCCGAACACGAGCTCGATCATGGCGAGCGTCCCGGCCGACAGGCGCGGCATAGCCAATGGCATGCGGTCGACGTTGCAGAACGCCGGCTACGTCTCCAGTACCGCGCTGACGCTGGCGATCGTCACCGGCCCGCTGAGTCCTGAGCAGAAGTCCGCCGCCTACGCGGGTGAGCTGTCGCGGTTGCCGGGTGCCGATCTCGACGCGTTCACCGGCGGTTACCGGATCGCCTTGCTGCTGCTCGCGGCGTTGACGGCTGCGGGCGCCGCGGCGTCGTTGTTGCGGGGTAGCAGCCGGAACGGCGGCACCGTTGACTGACGAACACTCGGACGATTACGGTATTCACGTGTATACGAGCGGGTGCGGCGGATGATCCCGGACTTCGCGCTCGTTCGGCCCCGTACGGTTGACGACGCGCTGGAAGCGATGGCACACGGTGGCGTGCCGTACTGCGGCGGCACCGAGCTGCTCGCGGCCATGCAGCTCGGCATGCTTGCACCGGACGTGCTCGTGGACCTCAAGCGGCTGGATGCGCTCTCAGGCATCGCGCTGGACGGCGACCGGCTCGTGGTCGGTGCGACCACCCGGCACGTCGACATCGCCTCGTCGGACCTTGTCAGCAGCGATGCACCCATCCTCGCGACGGCATGCAGAGCCCTTGGGAACCAACGGGTCCGGGCGACCGGCTCGATCGCGGGCAACCTCTGCTTCGCCGAGCCGCGTTCCGACGTCGCTGCCGCGCTGACGGCACTGGACGCCGAGGTCGTCCTGCTTTCTTCGGCGCGCGGCGAGCGTGCGGTCGCGGTGGCGGAGTTCCTGGAAGGCGCGCTCACGACCGTGCGTGAAGACGACGAGCTGCTCGTCCGGGTGCACGTCCCGCGAGCGACCGGCCCGCAGGTGTACCTGCGGTTCCAGCCGGCCGAGTACCCCACTGTCAGCGTCGCGGCCGTCGTGCGTCCGTCCCGGCCCGATCCGGTCGGCATCGTCGTCGGTGCCGTGGGTGAACGGCCGTACGTGACCTGGGTGGCGAGCCCCGGTGCCGTCGACGCCGACGCGGTCGCGTCGCAGGCCGACGTCATCGAGGACCTCGGCGGAGCCGAGGACTACAAGCGGCATCTCGTCGGCGTCTTCGTCCGCCGGGCCGTCGCGGAGTTGACACGGCGGCTCGCCGGAGGTGGGCGCGATGCCTGAGACCACCGTGCGTGCCGAGGTGAACGGGCGCCAGGTCGAACGTCGGGTGCCGACCCGCGCGATGCTCGCCGACCTGCTCAGGGAGCAGCTCGGTCTCACCGGCACGAAGGTGAGCTGCGGCACGCAGGTGTGCGGCGCGTGCACCGTTCTGCTCGACGGGCGGCCGGTGAGCTCGTGTTCGTACCTCGCGGCCGACGCGGACGGCGGCAGGGTGACGACGGTCGAGGGTCTCGCCGACGGCCCCGAACTGCATCCGCTGCAGCGCGCGTTCGTCCAGCACACCGCGTTGCAGTGCGGCTACTGCACACCGGGCTTCCTGATGTCGGCGAAGGCGTTGCTCGACACCAACCCGGACCCGACGAGGGACGAGGTGGTCGACGCGCTCGACGGGACGATCTGCCGCTGCACCGGATACCTGCCGATCATCGACGCGGTGCTCGACGCCGCACGCGAGCTGCGCGGCGAACGCGCCATAGCCGACCACCAGTGCGCCGAAGGCGGGACATGCGTCGGCGTGCCGGTGCCGCGGGTGGACGCGGAGGCCAAGGTACGCGGCGCGGCGCGGTTCGCGGTGGACACCTCACTTCCCGGCATGCTGCACGGACGCGTAGTACGGTCCGACCACGCGCACGCCCGACTGGTCGGCGTACGCGCCGAGGCAGGGCTCAAGGTCGCCGGCTGCGTGGCGGTCGTCACCGGCGCGGACCTCGCCGGGCTGTATCCGCGCTTCGGCCACATCGTCCCCGACCATCAGATCCTCGCGCTCGATCGCGTGCGCTACTACGGTGAGCCGGTCGCGCTGGTCCTCGCCGAGGACCGACACGCCGCGGCGGACGCCGCCGCGCTTGTGGAGGTCGAGTACGACGAACTGCCCGCGGTGCTCGACGTCGAGGCGGCGCTGGCGGACGGCGCTCCGCTCGTCCACGAGCACTCGTACTCGGGCGACTCGATCACGCCGGTGACGGCGACGGGCGACGGCGAGTCCAACGTCGTCGCCGTCTCCGAGCGGCACTGGGGCAACCCCGATCGCGCGCTCGCCGAGGCACATGTCGTCGTCGAGACGCGCACACACCATCCGATGCTCTACGCGTACGCGATGGAGCCGTACAACGCGGTGGCGTCGTTCACCGACGGCAGTCTCGAGGTCATCGCGCCGGCGCAGCACCCGTTCATGGTGGCGCGCGATCTGGCGCGGGTGTTCGGTCTCCCGCACAGCCGGGTGCGGGTGACCTCGCCGTTCATCGGCGGCGGCTACGGATCCAAGTCGTACACGAAGATCGAGCCGCTGGCCGCCGTGGGCGCGTGGTGGACGAACCGTCCGGTGCGGGTGGCGCTGGACGTCGAGGAGTCGATCTACACGACGCGCGCCGACAGCGCGGATGTGCGTGTCCGCAGCGGATTCACCGTCGACGGGCGGTTGCTCGTCCGCGACGTCGACGTCGTGCTCGACACCGGTGCGTACGCGGACAACAGCCCGCAGGTGTTGCAGAAGGCCGTCGCCAGGTGCTTCGGCCCGTACCACATCCCGAACGTCCGGGTGCGCGGGCGCGCCGTCTACACGAACACCGCCCCGGCCTCGTCGTACCGCGCGCTCGGCGCGTTCCAGACCAACCTCGCCGGCGAGACGAACATGGACGTCGCCGCCGGGCGGCTGGGCATGGACGCGGCGGAGCTGCGGCGCCGCAACCTGGTGCGCCGCGGCGAGGAGTTCATCCCCGGCCTGCGGCCGATGGACGCGGACCTCGTCGCCGACCTCGACGAGATGGTCGAACTGTTGCGTCCCGAGACGCGCGAGGGGCGGCTGCACGGTGTCGGGTTCGGTTGTGGTGCCAACGAAGGCGGCTCGTACCCCACGTCGACGGCGATGGTGCGGATCGCGTCGGACGGCTCCGCGCTCGTGCTGTCGGGCTCCGCGGAGATGGGGCAGGGCAGCAGGACGGTGCTCGCCCAGATCGCCGCACAGGAGCTCGCGCTGCCGTTCGACCGGATCAGGGTGATGCAGTCCGACACGGCCGTGACGTCGTTCGAGCGCACGACCGGGGGCAGCCGCACCACGACGCTCGCCGGCCTGGCGGTCTTCCGCGCCTGTCACGACGCGCGCGACAAACTGCGCGCCATGGCCGCGGAGAGCTGGAACGTAGACGCCGCAACGGTTGTCGTCGAGGACGGTCGGGTGCGCGCCGGAGATCGCGATGCCGGTTACGCCGACGTCGTGCGTGCGTGGTTCGGCCCCGGCGGCGGCGAGGTCGTCGGGCTCGGGTTGGTGCGCAAGACCGGTGAGCTCGCGAAGCTGCCGGTGTTCTGGGAGATCGGGATGGTCGGTGTCGCCGTCGGCGTCGACCCGGACACCGGCCAGGTCGACGTCGACCAGCTCGTCACGGTCGCCGACGTGGGGTTCGCGATCAACCCTGCCGGCGTCGAAGGCCAGGACCTCGGCGCGGCCGTGCAGGGTATCGGCGGTGCGTTGTCCGAGGAGCTCGTCTACGACGGGCCGCAGATCGCCAACGCGAACATGGTGGAGTACCGCGTGCCGCGCATGGGCGACGTTCCGGAGCGCTACGACTCGGTCATCGCGCAACGGCGCGACGGTACCGGGCCCTACGGTGCCAAGGGCGGCGGCGAGGGTGCGCGGATACCCGTCGGCGGCGCGGTGGCCGGGGCCGTGGCGAGGGCTGTCGGGGTGTGGCCGGACCGGCTCCCGTTGACACCGGAGCGGGTGTGGCGGCTGATGCGACGTACGGGCCACCTGGACGACGTTGCGGAGGAGTGACGGATGCGTACCGAGCACGTCGAGTTCTTCAGTGGCGCCGAGCGGGTGCGTGCCCTGTGGCGGACACCCGACGGCGAAGGGCGTCATCCGGCGGTCGTCCAGGGACCGGGCTGGCTGGGGCTGAAGGACGCCAAGGACTACGAGCGTTACCACCGCGGGTTCACCGACGGCGGTATCGGCGTGCTCGCCGTCGACTACCGCGGTTTCGGTGAGTCCGAAGGCGTGCGGGGCATCGTCTCGCCAACCATGCAGGTTGCCGATCTTTCCAACGCGGTCTCGTACCTCACGACCAGGCCCGATGTCGAGGCAGAGGCGATCGGCGCGTACGCCACCGGTGGCACGGGTGGCGGCAACGTCGTGCTGCTCGCGGCGCGTGACCCACGCGTCCGCGCAGTCGTCAGCCAGGTGCCCGTTGCTGACGGACGCGACTGGCTGCACCGGATGCGCACGGAGTACGGGTGGGTCGCGTTCCTCGACGAGCTGGAGGCGGACAGGCGGCAGCGCGTGGTCTCGGGCAACAGCAAGCTCGTCGACCCGCGCGAGCAGATCATGGTCCAGACACCGGAGCGGCGCAGCACGAGCTTCAAGAAGGACGTGGACGCCAAGGTCATCGAGCAGGTGCCTCTCGCAGTAGTCGACGAACTGCTCGAGTACCGTCCGCTCGACGCGGCAAGGGGTTTGCGTACGCCGCTGCTCGTCGTCGCCGTGGAAGACGACGCCACGACGCCGACCGATCACGCGCTCGCGATCTACGAGGCCGCGGCGGGGCCGAAGAAGCTGCTGCTGCAACGCGGCACGTCGCACTATGCGGCGTATGGGCAGTACGCCGACGTGGTGATCCCGGAGATGGTCGCGTGGTTCCACGAGCACCTGCGCGTGCCGCCGGCGGTGCTCGTCCGTTCCGAGAACGGTGGTGCGTGACATGCGGTTCGGCCTGCTGCTGCCTCATTTCGGCGAGCACGCCGACGCGGAGACGCTCGTCACCGGCGCGAAGACGGCGGAGTCGCTCGGCTTCGACTCGGTGTGGGTTCGCGACCACTTCCTGTTCGAGCCGCACGGCGAGTTCGAGAAACCGAACGCCACGTTCTACGAGGCACTCACCGTCCTGACGGCCGTGGGCATGGCGACGACGAGCCTGCAGCTCGGAACCGGCGCACTGATCCCGTTCCGGCATCCACTGAACACGGCGTCCATCGTGGCCACGATGACGCAGTTCCTCGGTCCGCGGATCGTGCTCGGGCTCGGCACGGGGAACTT
The DNA here is from genome assembly GCA_017354575.1 of Acidothermales bacterium. Lineage (GTDB taxonomy): Bacteria > Actinomycetota > Actinomycetes > Streptosporangiales > WHST01 > WHST01. The sequence goes on from JAFMQP010000002.1 coordinate 16,775, forward strand.
CGACCGCGAGTTCGCCGCGGCCGGGTACGGTGGCGTGCCGCGCGTGGAGCTCGTGCGGAAGAACGCCGGGATCATGCGCGGCGCCTGGTCGGAGGCGGGCGTGTCGTGGCACGACGACGTGTTCTCGTTCGACCGTGTCGCGCCCGAGCCGCGACCCGTCGGCGGTGCGATCCCGCTCTGGTACTGCGGCGGCACTCCTCGTTCGGTACGACTGGCCGCGGAGACCTTCGACGGGTGGATGCCGGGCCGGATATCCCTGCCCACGCTGCGAAAGCGGGTACGTTCGCTCGAGGACCTGTCGGCGGAGCACGGCCGGAAGCGGCCGAGCGTAGGCATCATCCCGACGGCGTCGATCGACCGCAGCCGCGACGTCGCCCTCTCGCGCGTGGACATCGACGGCCTGCTCGCGTGGGCGAACAACGCGAAGTTCTGGGTGAAGCCCGCGTCCGGCCGGTTCGAGTCGCTCGACGACCTGCGCGGCCTGTTCATCCACGGTACGCCGGACGACGTGCTCGAACAGTGCGAGGAGCTGCGCGACGCGGGCGTGGACCATCTCGTCTTCGACTTCCGGCTCAGCGTTCCCGAGTGGGAGAAGCAGATGGTCCTGCTCGGCGAGCACGTACTGCCCAGGCTTAGCGAGCAGCCGACACGACGGCGGGAGAGGTGACCGGGATGCGCCAGGCGAGGTTGTTCGTCGCGGGTGAGTGGACGGACGGGACGACGACGTCCGACGTGCTCGACAAGTACACCGGTGAGCCGATCGCGGTGCTGCATCACGCATCCAGGGAACAGGTGGAACGGGCGACGACGGCCGTGACCGACGCGCAGGAGAACGCGCTGCCGCCGGCGCACGAACGCGCACGGATCCTCGCGCTCGCCGCGCAGCTGCTCGCGGAGCGCAAGGCGGCGGTCGCGGAGACGATCGTTGCCGAGGCAGGTTTCACCGTCGGCGACACCGCGCGCGAGATCGACCGCGCGGTGCAGACGCTCACCCTGTGCGCCGAGGAAGCCGGGCGCATCCACGGGCAGATGGTCCCGCTCGACAGCAGCCCGGCAGGCGCCGGCCGCCTCGCGTTCACGATCCGGCGTCCGGTCGGTGTCGTCTGCGCGATCACGCCGTTCAACTCGCCGCTCAACACGGTGCTGCACAAGGTGGGCCCGGCGATCGCCGCCGGCAACGGCGTCGTACTCAAGCCGGCGACGTACACCCCGATGACGTCCGAGCACATCGTCGAGATCCTGCTCGACGCGGGCCTTCCGCCGAACCTGATCGCGCTGCTCAACGGTGGCGGCAGCAACGTCGGTGCGTGGCTGCTCGAGGACCCGCGCCCGTCGTTCTACGCGTTCACCGGCAGCACCGAGGTGGGCGAGCGTATCCGCGGCACGGTCGGGCTTCGCCGCAGCCAGCTCGAGATGGGCAGCCTGTCGAGCACCATCGTCTGCGCCGACGCCGGCGTGCCGAGAGCGGTCGGCCGGTGCCTGGAGGGTGCGTTCCGCAAGTCGGGGCAGATCTGCACATCGGTGCAGCGGCTGTACCTGCAGGACGGTATCTACGACGAGTTCGCGGACGCGCTCGTCGCCGCGTTGGCCGGCCGCAACGGCGGGGACCCGAAGGACGAGAAGTCTTTCATCGGACCGCTCATCAGCCTCGGCGACGCGGAGCGGGTCGCGAGCTGGATCGAGTCGGCGGGCGACGCGGGCGCGAAGATCCTGACGGGGGGCACAAGGACCGACCGCGTGGTGCAGCCGACCGTACTCGCCGATGTCCCGCCGGCGGCGGACGTGATGTGCCGTGAGGTCTTCGGGCCGGTCGTGAGCCTGCGCCGCTTCAGCGACGTCGATGACGCGGTGTCCGAGGCGAACGACACCCCGTACGGCCTCGCGCTGGGCATCTTCACCGACAGCCTGGAGACCGCGCTCGCCACGGCCGAGCGGATGCGCGTCGGTTCGGTCCACGTCAACGAGACGTCGAACAGCCGGCTGGACGTAATGCCCTACACCGGTCTCAAGGCCAGCGGCATGGGCCGCGAGGGCCCCCGCTACGCGATCGAGGAGATGACCGAGGAGACCCTGGTCACCTTCAGCCGCCGTCCCTGACGCGGTCCTGCGCTGCGATCCCGAGCTGCGCGCCGGTAGTCGCGAAGCTCGGGACCAGGGCAGCGATCCGTCAGTGAGGTAGTGGTTGTCCCTTGGTCTCAGGACCGGCCCAGAACGTGAATATCAGGCCCAGCACGTAGATGCTGCCGATCACGAGCGCGGCCGTCGACACCGAGCCGAACGCGTCGACGAGGAATCCGGACAGCAGCGTCGTGACCACCACGATGAACCGGGTGAGGTTGAAGATGATGCTGATAGCCGTTCCCCTGGTGTGGGTCGGGAACAGCTCGACGGGCCAGGTCGCGATCCAGGTGATCATGCCGAGGGTGAAGAACCCGTTGACGAGCGCCGCGACCGGCAGCACGCCAGGCGACCGGACGAAGCCGAACAGCACGATGTTCAGGACGATCGCGCCCAGGTAGTAGGCCCACAGAGTCTTCCTGCGCCCGAAGTAGTCGTTGAACCAACCCATCGCGAAGTAACCGATGATGCCGCCGAGGTTGTACCAGAGCGCCGCGGACGTGCCGGCCGACACCGGGTTGCCGTGGTGTGTCGCCGCGATGCCCGCGGCGAACTGCGGGACCCACGTCGACACCGCCCACCAGCCGCCGAGCGTTGACAGCGCGAGAACGAGCAGCTTCAGGACGCGCGCCCGCAACGTGGGGTCGGCGAACAGGTGAGCGACCGTGAACCGGGTGAGCGTCGCCTCGTCGGCGGTCAGGTCATGACCCTCGCGGGAACGGGCCCTCGCCCGCCGCCGCCGCTCGTCCGCGTCCAGCCACAGCTCCGGGTCCTTGACGTAGCGGCGGATGAACAGGACCAGGAACGCCGGAAGGACGCCGACGAGGAACATGTAACGCCAGGCGTTCGGTCCGGACGTGTCGAGCAGCGCCCACACGGCGGTTGCCAACAGGAAACCGACACCGAACGCGCCCTGGAGGAACGCGATGCCGCGCCCGCGGGTGCGGTCGGACCAGATCTCGGAGACGAGCGCCGCGCCCGGGCCCCACTCCGCGCCGATGCCGAGGCCGGTGAGGAACCGGAACAGGATGAACAGCCCGTAGTTCGGCGAGAGCGCGGTCAGGCCGGCGAACACGGCGTACCAGACGATCGAGAACATCAGCACGCGGCGTCGGCCGAAGTAGTCGGTGAGGACGCCGGACAACAGGCCGCCGACGGCCCACGCGGCCAGTGTTACCGCGAGGATGCCGGAGAAGTACAACGCGGACGCGTTCGGCGCGATGAGGGTGGCGACCACCTGATGCCCGACGATGACGGCCGTGTACGTCTCGAACCCGTCGAGGCACCAGCCGAGGAAGGCGGCGGTGAACGCGTTTCGTTTGTCTGCCCGGGAGATGCCCGAGCCAATCGATAGGCCCGACAGGGAACGTCGGTCCGGAGCTTCGCTGGTCATGGGTACCTACCTGGTTCGTCTTACCCCGGTGCCTGTCCGGGGCGGCGATCACGCCTCGGGAGTGATCCCCGCCTCGCGGAGGAAATGGGCGAGAGCGGCTTCGGCGACCTCGACGTCCTGGTCGGCTGTGCCGCTGCTGACGCCGATGCCGCCGACGACCTGGCCGTCGACGACGACGGGTACGCCGCCGGCGATGGTCGAGAATCGTCCGCCGTTCGTGCCCTGGATGCGCCAGCCGGGACTGCCCGGCCGGCTCTCGTCGCCGTAGAAGGCCGTGGTGTTGCGGGCGGCACCCGCCGTGAACGCTTTGTCGATCGCGATGCCGACGCTCGAGACCTTGCCGCCGTCGAGGCGCTCGAACGCGATCAGCACCCCCGCCTCGTCGACGACGGCGCTACACATCGGGACGCCGATCTCCTCAGCGTGCCGGGCTGCCCCGGCGAGGATCGACCGGGCGTCGGCGATGTCGAGACGACGGACTGTGAGCACTGGCCGGCCTCCCTCGGGGCGGTGGTTCCCGGCGTAGTGGCGCCTATAATACGGTCATACAGACTGCTTGTCATGCGCAGCAGGAAGGTGGGCTCACGGTGTCCTTCCCGCCTCGTGGTGTCATCGGTGCGTGCCTCACCCCCTTCGCTCCGGACGGCGGGGTCGACGGCGACGCGCTGCGGCAGGAGATCGACTTCATGGCCGGGCACTGTGTCGCCGTCTCCGTGCTGGGCGCGGAGGTCTCGGAGTACCGGATGCTCGACGAGGCGGCCCGTCGGCACTGGCTGCGTCACGGCGTCGAGCTGGTGGGCGGCCGGGTGCCGGTGGTGGCCGGTGCGTCCAGTCCGCGGCTCGACGAGGTCGCCGAGCTCGCCGAGCTCGCGGCGTCGGCCGGCGCCGACTTCGTGCAGGTGCTGATCCCCCGCCGGCCGTCCGGCGACCAGGCCGGTACCGCCGAGCTGGTGGCGTACTACGGGGAGGTCTCCGAACGGAGTCCGGTGCCCGTGGTCGCGTACCACAACCCGACGTACGGTTCCGACCCGACGCCGGACACGATGGTGCGGCTGTGCGAGCTCGACGGCGTCGTGGGCGTCAAGGAGAGCTCGCGCGACATGTCCCGGATCGGCCGGCTGATAGCCGAGATCGACGCGGCCGGCCTCGCCCGCTACTACACGACCATGCAGCCACTGCTCGCCACCGTGTTGCAGGGCGGCTCCGGCGCGATGATGCCCGCGCCCGCGACGCTCCTCGGCGAACGCGTCGTCCGTGCGGTCGAGGCGGGTGACCTGGCGGCGGCCACGGCCGCGCAGGAGGCGTTCAGCCGGTTCCCGTCCAGGTGGCGGTCCTACGGGTTGCCGCCGGTCATGCGCTGCGCGATGGCGTATCTCGGGCTGGACGTCGGCCCCGGCCCCGCGCCGTACGTCGAGGTGGGCGAACCGGACGCCGCCGAGATCGCCGTGACCCTCGCCGCGGCAGGCCTCACGCGCGACTCCCTCGTCGCGCGCACCTGACCCGACGGCGGCGGTCACGAGATCTGCCCGGCTTCCGACCAGGCCCGGAACAGCCGGTACTCGGCGGACTCGATCGAGCCGAACGCGCGGTCGAAGTAGAGCAGCGGCCGGCGTCCCGGCTGGTGCCCGCAGCGCAGGACGCGGCCCACGAAGATGGTGTGGTCGCCGCCCGGATGGCGTTCCTCCACGCGGCACTCGAAGAACGCGATCGCGTCGGCGAGGATCGGCGCGCCGATGTCGTCGCGCATGGTCAGGCCGGCGAACCGGTCCGCTCCCCGCGTGGCGAACCGGCGTGCAACGCCGACGTGCTCCTCGCCGAGCACGCTTATGCCGAAAGCGGCACTCTGCTCCAGCGCGACGTGTGTGGGCAGTGCCTGTTGCACGCACACGAGCAGCTGCGGCGGTTCGAGCGACAGGGAGCACACGGCGGACGCCGTCATGCCGACCGGGCCCTCGTGCGTCGTCGTGGTCACCACCGTCACGCCGGTCGCGAGCAGCGACATGGACGTCCGGAAGTTGTCACCGCCCAGCTCGGTCATCGACAACGCTCCGTGTTACGAGACGCCGAGTGCGGGCGCCCGGTCGTCGGCGTCGTCGTACTCCAGCGCGGAGTCCGCGAGCGTCGTGGCGTGGTCGAAGTCGTAGTTCTGGAACATCCGCATCTTCACCACGAACGGTGCGCCCGCGTAGAACATCTCGTACTGGTGGTGGCGACTCGCGAACTCCGAGCCGACGAGGTCCCAGGCGAGCTTGAGCAGCCGGACCCGGTCGCGCGCGGGGTGACCCGGCGACTGGACGTAGCGCTCGATCTGTTCGGCGATCTCGGGATTGTCGAAGTCCTCGACCGAGGAAGGCAGCTGGATCAACCCGCCGCCGCACAGGTCGCGCACCACGGTCAGCAGCTTGCCGTACATCTCCGGAGCGAGCGCGGTGCTGGCGAACGTCTCCGCGGCGCCCGGCCATGCCACGCCGTCGTCGTCGATACGGCAGTTGTACTCGGCCGCGAGGAGGAGCCCGTTGACCATGGTGGCGTGCGCGGCCAGCTCGCCCAACGTGCCCTGCACCGGCGGCAGTTTGTCGACGCCGTTCATCGCCGCGACCTGCTTCGCCACACCGGTGAGGAAGTCGAGCTTGGTCGACAGGCGGACCTGCGCCTGGTTGTTGCCCAACAACCACGCGGGCGTCTGCCACCACTGCGCCTGGACGAGGTCGAGGTCGCGATAGACGAACACGTTCTCCCACGGCACGAAGACGTCGTCGTAGACGACCAGGGAGTCGGTCTCGTCGAAGCGGGTCGCGAGCGGGTAGTCGTAGTCGCTGGTCGCGGCGTGTGCGTACGAGCGGCGCGGGAAGATCTTCACGCCGGGAGCCGACGCCGGAACCATCACGGAGATCGCATAATCCTCGTCGCCGGGGCGCAGCGGCACGATGCTGCTCAGGTGGATCCAGTCGGCGAGCGCCGCGCCCGTGCCGAGCATCTGCGCGCCCTTGATGACGATGCCGCCGTCGCGTTCTTCCTTGACGCCGGCGTACAGGTGCGGATCGGCCTGCTGGTGCGCGGGCTTGGACCGGTCGATCTGCGGCGGGACGATCGTGTACGCGGCGTAGATGTCCTCGCGCGCGGCGAACCGATGGAACCGCACGACGTTGTCGGCGAAGTCCTTGTCCGCGCGGGCGAACACGTCCGGCGCTGCGGCGAAGCCGCTGAGGAAACCGGCGACGTGGTCGGGGGTGCGGCCCATCAACCCGTAGGTCTGCTCGGCCCACAGCCGCAGGCCACGGCGCCGCCGCGCGAGGTCCTCCTGCGAGCGTGGGATCAGGTACGACACATTGACGCGCTCGCCGGTGTCGGGGAAGACGGTGGTCATCGTGTCGCGGTGCTGTTCGTCGCAGGCAACGTCGTACAGGTGCGCGATCGAACGGACCGCACCGCGGAAGGCGGGATGCGTGGTCACGTCCTCGACACGTTCGCCTTCGATGAAGACCTGACGACCGTCGCGCAACGCGTCGACGTACTGACTGCCGTTTCGCATGAACGCCGCCCCGTCCAGGAGTTGATTTTGATGACTTGTGTAAATTACTTTTGTCATCTACTGGCGTCAAGAGGCTCGGTGGAGGCGGCACGTGACTTACGACATCAGGAAGTGGTACTCCGCTCGCGAGGAGATCCGGCACGAAGGTGGCCCGCCGGCCACGGTACCGCTGGTCAAGGTGCTTTCCGCCGCGGTGGTGGCGAATCCGTACGCGGGCACGTACACCGAGTCGCTCGACGAGCTCGTCGAACCCAGCGCGGATCTCGGTGCCGAGCTGACCGAGCGTGCGGTCGCGTTGCTCGGTGGCCTCCCCGCGGAGGGTTACGGCAAGGGCGCGATCGCGGGCACCGCGGGCGACCAGGACCACGCCGTGGCGTGCATCACCACGCCGTTCGGTGACGCGCTGCGCAAGGGTGTCGGCGGCGGTACGGCGTGGATCTCGTCGGCCACGAAGGTCGCCGCCGCGGGCGCGTCCCTCGACATCCCGATGGCGTACAAGGACGCGCTGTACGTGCGCTCGCACTACGACGCGATGACGCTCACCGTTCCGGACGCGCCGCGGCCGGACGAGATCCTGGTCGCGCTCGTGCTGTCCAGCGGCGGCCGTGTGCACCATCGCGTCGGCGGGTTGACCAAGGACGAGGCCGTGGGGGACGGCGTTCGATGAGCGTCGCACTGGTCAACATCGGCGACTCGCACACCGGCGACACCACGGGTACCGTCCTTGCGGGTGACGCGCTCGTCCTGAACGGCGGAGACATCGCCTGGATCGGTTCGTCCGGCGACGTTTCCGTGAACGACCACGAGACCGTGATCGACGTCGCGGGTGCGACGGTGATCCCCGGGCTGATCGACTCGCACGTGCACACGACGTTCGGTGACTACACGCCGCGCCAGGGGATGATCGGGTTCCTGGACAGCTACCTGCACGGCGGCACCACGCGGGTGATCTCCGCGAGCGAGGTGCACGTTCCCGGCCGTCCCAGCGACGTCGTCGGCATCAAGGCCCTCGCGGTCGCCGCGCAGCGCTGCTTCGCCGACTACCGGCCGTCCGGCGTCACGGTGCACGCGGGCTCGGTCATCCTCGAGCCCGGCCTGACGAAGGCCGACTTCGACGAGGTGCGCGCGGCAGGCGTGTGGCTCGCGAAGGCCGGCTTCGGCGCGTTCGCCGAGCCGATGGACTACGTGCCCGTCGTGCACGCGGCGAGGGACGCGGGCATCGTCGTGATGGCGCACACCGGTGGCGGCTCGATCCCCGGCAGCCTCTCGAAGATCTCGGCGGACGTCGTCCTCGCCATGCGGCCGGACATCGCGGGGCACGTCAACGGCGGCCCGACCTCGCTCGACCCGGAGGAGAACGCCCGCATCGTCGAGGAGGGCGACGGCATCGCGCTGCAGCTCGTCCAGGCGGGCAACCTGCGCTCGGCGATCGACATCGCGGACCGCGCCCTCGCGAAGGGTGCGTTCCACCGCTTGCTGATCGCGACCGACACGCCCACGGGCACCGGGGTGATCTCGCTCGGCATGCTGCGGCAGATGGCCGAGCTCGCGTCGCTGTCGGAGCTGACCGGCCGGCAGGTCGTGGCGGCGGCCACCGGGAACGTCGCCGAGGTGTACGGCCTCGCTGCCGGGCGCCTCGCCGTCGGTCGTCCCGCGGACGTGCTCGTCGTCGACACCCCCGTCGGCGGGCGTGCGCACAACGCGTTCGGGGCATTGGAGATCGGTGACCTGCCCGCGGTCGCCGTGGCGGTCACCGGCGGCGAGGTGCGGTTCACGAAGAGCAGGAACACGCCACCGCCGTCACGGGCGGTGCGAGTGACGAGGACGGGAGCGACGCGATGACCGCAGGAATACTGTTCTCACAGATGGAGCCGCCCGCCGGTTGGGAGGACGACTTCCACGACTGGTACGACACCGAGCACATCCCGGCTCGGATGGCGCTGGACGGCTTCACGGCCGCGATCCGTTACCGCGCACTCGAAGGCGAGCCGGCGTTCCTCGCGGTTTACGAGATGTCCGACCTCGGCGTGCTGAACACCCCGCAGTACCGGCGGCTGAAGGACGATCCGTCCGAACGGACGGCCCGGATGCTCGGCAACGTCCACGGCTTCACCCGGTTCACCTGCGAGCAGACGTCGGACTCGGGTGGCGAGTCCGGCCCGTTCCTGTCCGTGGTGGCGTTCGCCGTGCCCGAGGAGGACGAGGCCGCGTTCGACGACTGGTACGACACCGAGCACATTCCCGCCCTGCTGAAGGCAGACGACTGGCTGCGTGTCCGGCGCTACCGCGTCCGGGCGGGTGAGGGCGGGCCCTGGTCGCACCTCGCGTTGCACGACCTGGCCTCCCTCGAGGTGATGCAGTCGCCGGAACGTGCGGCGGCGCGGCAGGGCCCGAAGCGGGACGCCCTCGCCGGACGCGACTGGTTCCTGACGTCCGGTCGTTGGCTCTACGAGGTGTTGAATCGGTTCTCGTGACAGAGAAGACACCGACGAGGGCCGGTGCCGCGACCGCCGAGGGGACGCGCAGGCCCCGCGGCCAGCGGCGCGACAAGGACGCACAGGGACGCGACGTCCACGGCGGCGCGTTCCATTCGTACTTCGCGGGCATCGCGGAGGCCCACCACGTCATCCGCAAGGTCTTCCGGCTGGTCGACGAGCAGGCCAAGCGTGGTGGTCTCGACCCGCTGGAGCACAAGCTGCTGATCCAGGTGTTCGGCGCGCCAGGCGCTCCGTTGCCGGTACGCGACCTCGCCGAGCGACTGGACGTCTCGTCGGCGCTGGCGTCCCGGTTGCTGAAGGGACTGGTCGAGCGGGGGCTCGTGCACCGCTCGCCGGGCGACACCGACAGGCGGGTGACCCGCGTGGCGATCACTCCTGTGGGACGCGAGCTGCTCGCCGCCGTCGACCGGAACGTGCGGCAGGCGGTGGACGACTTCCAGCGCACCCTGACCGACGACGAACGAGACGGCGCGTTGCGGATCTTCGCGTTCTACCTGGGCCTGCCGGAGTGACGGAATCGGCCGTCCTTCGTCGGATCGTCATACCGTAATATCGTCAGCAGCGAGCCAGCGACACGGGGGCTCTGGGACGGCGGCGAGATGTATCCACGGGCGGTCGCGTACACCCGGGCGCGCAGCGTGCCCGAGGCGTTGGAGACGCTCGCGACCTATGGCCCGGACGCGTGCCCGCTCGCCGGCGGCATGAGCCTGGTGCCGTGGCTGAAGTACCGGCAGCGTTCGCCCGGCCTGTTGGTGGACGTGGGCCGGCTCGCGGAGCTCGCGGGGATCGAGCCCGGCGACGGCCCGCTGCGCATCGGCGCGACCACGCGGCACGCGGACGTCGCCGTGTGGCGTGACGCCGTGGCGTTGGCGTTGCTACCCGAGCTCGCGGCGGGCATCGGCGACGTCCAGGTGCGCGGTATGGGCACCGTGGGCGGTGGGCTCGCGGCCGTCGAGCCCACCGGTGACTGGGGCGGCGCCCTGCTCGCGATGCGCGGGTCCGTCGTCGCTCGGTCGGTGTCCGGTGAACGGCGGATCGCCTCCGACGACTTCTTCCTCGACACCTACCGCAGCTCGCTGCGCCCGGACGAGCTGCTCACCGAGGTGCTGTTGCCGGTGCCGTCGGAGCGGTTCGGCACGGCCGCGGTGAAGCTCGACAAGCGCGCGGCCGCCGCGCCGCTCATGAGCTGCGCGGTACGGATCGACCTGGACGCGACAGGCAGCGTACGCGAGGCCGGCGTCGGCTGCGTCGGGCTCGCCGGGTACCCGGTACGGCTGGGAGAGGTCGAGGCGGCCTTGCGCGGCGCGTCCTGTACGCCGGAGGCCATCGGCGACGCCGCCGCGTGCGCGCGCGACGCGGCCGACGACGCGTTCGCCGGTTCGGTGCTCACCAAGCTGGTGCGCGACGCGCTCGGTCGCGCGAGTGAACGGGCACAACGGCTGGAGGCGGTCGCATGAAACCGATACCCGCGGAGCTGTCGGCGTACCG
>JAFMQP010000216.1 GCA_017354575.1 Acidothermales bacterium
GGTAGCCGGACTTCCGCACCGTCTTGATCCTCGTGAAGACGTTGAACCGGAGCAACAGGCAGGCGAGCTCGTCGACGAGCCTCCGACTCGTCGAGGCGTAGCAGATGCGGCCTTGACGGGTGGTCGAATCCCAGCGGACGGAGCCGTCGGTGGCCCAGATGTGCCGCAGGAACAGGGCGATCTGCCGCTTCGGCAGTCCGAACACGCCGGCCGGTACGAACTTCTGGTGGCTGCGGAGCCCGAACAGGCCGAGGCCGTCGAGCCATGCCGCCACAGGGTTGCGTCGTCCGTGGGTGAGGTGGTACGGCGCAGACAGTCGCAGGGTGCTGACGCGCGCCGCCTCGTCGTCGTCGCGCACGGCGGTGATGCCGAAGTATTCCGCCGCCTCGGCGACGGCTCGGAGGTTCGCCTCGTCGCGACCGGCGTACCTGATCGGCTGTCGCCGGACGAACGAGCCGTCGCCGAGCAGGTGCGCGAGCAGTGTGACCGCGTCGTCCGGCCACCCACGAGTCTCGATCGGCGCCGGTACGTGGCGTAGCACGCCGACTCGCGAGCCGACGGCGAGCTGTCCCAACGGGCGCCAGCCGTCCAGGGTGAGGAACGGATGGCTGGCGGTCGCCTCGACCTCACGGCCGGACGCGAGCCGAACCCGGAAGGTCTCCTTCACGCCGCTCGGGAACGCGTGCGTCAAGGTGTGGGGCGTCAACTTGAGCCGGTCATCCAGGCTCCACACCGGGACCTCACGGATCTCACCGGCCAGCAGCTCACCGAGTGTGATCTCGGCTCCGGTGTCGGCGCGCAACAGGCGCGTACCGGCTGTGACGCAACCCGACTCGCGAAGGTCGGACAACTGGGGCTTCTTGTCGTTGCGTTGCTCGGGGCCGCGGTTGAGCTGGCTCAGCGCGACGACAGGGACGTCGATCTCCTTGGCCAGCAGCTTCATCGACCGGGAGATCTCCGACACCTCCTGCTGCCGGCTCTCCACCCGGCGCGGGCTCTGCATCAGCTGCATGTAGTCGACGATGACCATGCGCAGGTCGTGCTGCTGCTTGAGCCGGCGGGCCTTGGCGCGGATCTCCATCATCGACAGGTTCGGCGAGTCGTCGATGTAGAGCGGCGCCTCGCTGACCTCGCTCATCCGTCGCGCGAGCCGGGTCCAGTCGTCGTCGGACATGGCACCGGAACGCATCGAGTGCAGCGCGACCTTCGCCTCCGCCGACAGCAGTCGCATGGTGATCTCGCTGCGGCTCATCTCCAGGCTGAAGATGACCGTCGCGAGCCCGTTCTTCACCGCCGCCGACCGCGCGAAGTCCAACGCCAGGGTCGATTTGCCCATGGCAGGACGGGCGGCGACGATGACCATCTGGCCCGGGTGCATGCCGTTGGTCAGCTGGTCGAGCTCGCTGAAACCGGTGGGGACGCCGAAGATGGCGCCGCCGCGGCTGCCGATCGCCTCGATCTCGTCCAGCGTGGACGGCAGCACGTCGCCGAGCCGCATGTAGTCGTCGCTGGTGCGCCGCTCGGTGACGGCGTACACCTCGGCCTGGGCGCGGTCGACGATGTCGTCGGCGTCGGCGTCGGCCGCGTAGCCCATCTGCGTGATCCGGCTGCCGACCTCGACGAGCCGGCGCAGGATCGCCCGCTCGTGCACGATGCGGGCGTAGTAGCCGGCGTTGGCGGCGACCGGCACCAGGGCCATCAGCGTGTGCAGGTAGTCGGCGCCGCCGACCCGGGCGATCTCGCCACGCTTGCTGAGCTCGGCCGCCACCGTGACGGCGTCGGCAGGCTCGCCGCGACCGTAGAGGTCGATGACGACGTCGAACAGCACCTGGTGCGCCGGCCGGTAGAAGTCGCCGGGCCGGAGCACCTCGACGACGTCGGCGATCGCGTCCTTGCTGAGCAGCATGCCGCCGACGACGCACTGCTCGGCGTACATGTCCTGCGGCGGGGTACGCCCGAACTCGGAGTCGCCCAGCGACTGCAACTCCGCGACGGTCACGATCCCCCCTCTGCGCATCTCGGGCACCGGCCCGCCGGCCGGAAGTGTGAGCCTAGGGCCGCGCGTGTGGCCGAAGAAAGCGCGTCGTCCACAGCGGTTGTGCACAGGTGTGTGGACCGCTCGCCGTGGCGTTGTGTACGGGCTGGGGACGACGATGTGCACATTCTGGCGGGTGCGCCCCTCGGGCCGGCGTTCCCCCACGTCAGGGCCGCGAACCCGCTGTCCACCAGGTGTGGAGGACACAAAGTGCGCGGCGATCTCGCGTCGCCGGCCGGCCACCCCGCGTTCACCTGGACCGTCGGCGACGAGGCGTGCGGGCTCACCACCACGTCGATCATGTGTTCGATGATAGCGTCTCGGTCGGACAGCGCGGCTAGGCTCTGGGGACATGGGTCCGGTTCGCGCGCGGCTGCCCGCCGTGCGGAGCGGACACGACCGCGAGATCCTCCGGCTCGCCGTACCCGCCTTCGGCGCACTGGTCGCCGAGCCGCTGTTCCTGCTCGGCGACTCCGCCATCGTCGGCCGCCTCGGCACCGCACCGCTCGGCGGCCTCGGCGTCGCGGGCAACGTGCTCACCACGGTCGTCAACCTCTGCGTGTTCCTCGCGTACGGCACGACCGCCGCCGTGTCCCGGCGGATCGGCGCAGGCGACACGGCGGGCGCGGTGCGGCAGGGCGTCGACGGGCTGTGGCTCGCGACCGGCCTCGGTGTCGCACTCGTCTGCGTCGGCGAGCCGCTCGTGCCGTACGCCGTCGGCCTGCTCGGCGGCACCGCCGACGTCGCGCCGTACGCCGTCACCTACCTGCGGATCGGGCTCACCGGCCTGCCCGGCATGCTCGTCGTGCTCGCCGGCACCGGCGTGCTGCGCGGCCTTCTCGACACCCGGACGCCACTGGTCGTCGCGGTCACCGCGAGCGTGGTCAACCTGGGCCTCAACGCGCTGCTCGTGCTCGGGCTCCACCGGGGCGTCGGCGGGTCGGCGTTCGGCACCGCGCTCGCGCAGACCGGCTCGGGGGTGGTCTACGTGCTCGTCGTGGTCAGGGGCGCGCGCCGGCACGGCGTCGGCCTGCTGCCCGACAGGCGCGGCGTGCTCGGCTCGATGGCGTCCGGCGCCGGGCTGTTCGTCCGCACCGCGCTGCTGCGGGTCACCCTGCTGGCCGCCACCGCGGTCGCGGCGCGGATCGGGACCGACGCGATCGCCGCGTACCAGGTGTCGTTCGCCGTCTGGTCGCTGCTCGCGCTCGCCCTGGACGCGGTCGCGATCGCCGGGCAGGCGCTTACCGGGCGGTTCCTCGGCGCGAGCGACGTCGCCGGCGCGCGGGCGGCCACCCGACGGATGGTCGAGTGGGGCGCCGTCGTCGGCATCGTCGCGGGGCTGCTCGTCCTCGCGCTGCACACCGTGCTGCCGTACGGGTTCAGCACCGACCCGCACGTCCGCTCGCTCATCGCCGCGGCGCTGCTCGTGGTCGCCGTGCTCCAGCCGCTCGCCGGCGTCGTGTTCGCGCTGGACGGGATACTGATCGGCGCGGGGGACAGCACGTTCCTCGCGGTCGCGAGCATCGTCTCGACGGCCGTGTTCCTGCCCGCCGCCTGCGCGGTGCTGCTCACCAACGCCGGACTGACCTGGCTGTGGTGCGCGACCGGCGTGTGGATGCTCGCCAGGTTCGCCACCCTCGCGCTGCGCACGCGGGGCGACCGGTGGCTCGTCACCGGAGCGCGTCGATGAGCGCCACCTCCCGGTCCCGACGGTCGGCAACGAGGTGGACGCCGCCCACGCCGACGGACCTTGCGCCGCCGCCGGCCCGCCCGTATGCATGGCCTGGTGGACCGAGTTCTGCTGGACGGCCGCTCGCTGACCGGCGCCGACGTCGAGCGCATCGCGCGGATGGAGGTCGCCGTCGACGTCGACCGGGACGCGCGAGAGCACGTCCGGCGGGCCCGCGAGGCGGCGCTCGCCGTGGCCGAACGCCGGCCGGTGTACGGGCTGTCGACCGGTGTCGGCGCGCTGCGCGAGGTCGAGGTCCAGGAGGCGGGGGAGCACGGCATGCGGCTGCTGCGCAGCCACGCCGCCTGCACCGGCCCGGTCGAGGACCCGGCCGTCGTCCGCGCGACGCTCGCGGTCCGGCTGAACCAGCTGCTCGCCGGCGGGTCCGGCGTCCGCACCGACGTCGTCGACGCGCTCGCCGAGACCCTCGCGACGGCGTCGATGCCGTACGTGCACCGCTACGGCGCGCTCGGCACCGGCGACCTCTCGCCGCTGGCCGAGATCGGCCTGACCGTCGCGGGCGAGCTGCCGTGGCGGGTCGGTGGTGTCCCGCCGACGACGTTCGCGGCGGGCGAGGCGCTCGCGTTCATGAGCAGCAACGCGCTCACCGTCGCCACCGCGACGCTGGCGTCCCGCGCGGTCACCCGCGTGCTCGAGGCGAGTCACGCCGTCGCGGCGCTGTCGTTCCTCGCGCTGCAGGGCAACGCGGAGGCGTACGCCGCCGCCGTGCACGACGCCCGGCCGCACGACGGCTCGGTGCGCGTCGCGGCGGAGCTGCGGCGGCTGCTCGGCCCGCCGGCGCCGAGCCGCCGCATCCAGGACCCGTTCGCGCTCCGCGCCGTCCCGCAGGTGAACGGCGCGGCGGTCGAGGCGCTGCACCGAGTCCGCGACGTCCTGGACGTGGAGATGAACGCCGCGGTGGAGAACCCGCTCGTCGTCACCGACGGCGGGCCCACCGTGCTCCACCACGGCCAGTTCCACGCCACGGAGGTGGCGTCCGCGCTGGACTCGGCACGGCTCGCGGTCTCGTCGGTGACGGCGCTGTCGACCGGACGGCTGGCGGCGTTGTTCGAACCCGACCTCACCGGGCTGAGCGTGTTCCTCGCGTCCGGTCCCGCGGGCGCCTCGGGGCTGCTGGTGCTCGAGTACGTCGCCCACGACGTGCTCGCCGAGGTGCAGCACGCCGCCACGCCGGTGACGACGGGGACGGCGGTGATCTCCCGTGGTCTCGAGGACCACGCGAGCTTCGCCACGCAGGCCGCGCGGTTCACCACCGACCTCGCCGAGCTGGTGCCGACCGTCCTCGGCTGCGAGCTGGTCGCGGCCGTACGCGCGCTGCGCGCGGCGCCGGACCGGCTGGTGGACGCACCGGTGCGCGAGGCGTTCGCGATCGCGGACGCCGCCCTGCCGAAGGGTACCGAGGACCGCCCGTGCCGCGACGACATCGCCGTCGCCGCCGACCTGCTCCCCGAGCTGGCCGCGCTCGCGTTCCCGTAGCATCCCGACCGTGCATCTGCTCGCCGCGCCGGACAAGTTCCGCGGCACCGCGACGGCGCCCGAGGTCGCCGCTGCGATGGCGACGGCCGCGCGCGAGACGGGCTGGACGTGCTCGGAACTGCCGCTCGCCGACGGCGGCGAGGGCACGGTCGGCGCGTTCGGCGGGCCGAACCGCGAGACCGTCGTCACCGGCCCGCTGGGGCGACCGGCCACAGCCGGGTGGCGGCTCGACGGTGGGCGTGCCGTCGTGGAGATGGCCACCGCATCCGGCCTGCAGCTCGCGGGCGGTGCCGCGCACAACGACCCCGTCGCCGCCACCACGCGCGGCACGGGCGAGCTCGTCGCCGCCGCGCTCGACGCGGGTGCCGAGCGGGTGCTGGTGGGCATCGGCGGCTCCGCCACGACCGACGGCGGGCTCGGCGCCGTCGAGGTGCTGACGCGGTACGCGCCGCTCGACGGGCGCGACGGGCGTCCCGGGGTGTCGGTGGCCTGTGACGTCACGACGCTGTTCCTCGACGCCGCCGCGGTGTTCGCGCCGCAGAAGGGCGCCGACGCGGCGCGGGTCGCGCTGCTGCGGGACCGGCTCGAGGCGCTGGCGAACCGCTACGAGGACGAGTTCGGCGTCGACGTCCGCAACCTGCCCGGGTCCGGCGGCGCCGGCGGGCTCGGCGGCGGGCTGGCGGCGCTGGGCGCACGGCTGGTGCCGGGCTTCCGGCTGATCGCGGACGCCGTCGGCCTCGCGGACGCGGTGGCGTCCGCCGACCTCGTCGTCACCGGGGAGGGGAAGCTGGACGCGCAGTCGCTCACCGGCAAGGTCGTGGGCGGCGTCGCCGAGCTCGCCGGGCCGGGTCGCACCGCGGCCGTGGTGGGCGGGCGGGACGACGTCGACGTGCCGTTCCCGGTGGTCAGCCTGATCGAGGCGTACGGCCGCGAGCGCGCGTTCACCGACACCCTCGGCTGCGTCCGCGACGCGACGGCGCGGCTGCTCGCCGGCCGCGGCTGACGGCGGCGGGGCACACTGGGGGCATGCCCGACACAGACGCAGCACCGGATGCCACCGACCCGACCGAGGTGTTCGCGGCGTACCGGCCGCTGCTCGTCGGTGTGGCGTACCGCGTGCTCGGCCGGGTCACCGACGCCGAGGACGTCGTGCAGGAGGCGTGGCTGCGCTGGCGCGGCGTCGACCACCCCGGTGTCGACGACCCGAGGGCGTACCTCGTCCGCGTCGTGACCCGGCTCGCCCTCGACCGGTTGCGGCTCGCGCAGGCGCGCCGCGAGACCTACGTGGGCGACTGGCTGCCCGAGCCGCTGCTCGACGCGAACGACCCGGCGACGCACGTCGCCGACGCCGAGGCCGTGTCGCTCGCCATGCTGGTCGTGCTCGAGACGCTCTCCCCGCTGGAGCGCGTGGTGTTCGTCCTGCGCGAGGCGTTCCACTTCTCCTACGCCGAGATCGCCGAGGTCGTGGAACGCAGCGAGACGGCCGTCCGCCAGCTCGGCAGCCGCGCCCGCGCACACGTCCGCGAGCGGCGGCAGCGCTTCGACGTCGACCACGCGGTCACCCGCCGGCTGACCGAG
>JAFMQP010000217.1 GCA_017354575.1 Acidothermales bacterium
CCCCAGTTACTGGGTGACACACGGCGGCTTCTTGCCGACGCGTGGACCGGTTAAGGTCCGAGACCATGACCGACCTCCCCGACAACCGCGAGCTCCGTGCGTCCGACCGGGACCGCGACCGCGTCGCGGAACAGTTGAGGGACGCGGCGGGCGAGGGGCGGCTGACCCTGGGCGAGCTGGAGGAGCGGCTCGACCTCACCTTCCGCGCCAGGACGTACGGCGACCTCGTCCCGATCACCTCCGACCTGCCGATCCCCACGCGGGGTGAGTCGGTGGGCCCGCCCGCGGACGTGAGCCGGGCACCGCGCGAGATCAGGACGATCCTGGGCAGCCAGCACCTGAACGGCCGCTTCGTGGTGCCCTCCACCATGCACGCCCGCGCCGTACTCGGCGAGGTGAAGATCGACCTCACCGAGGCGATCGTGCCGCGGGGCGAGGTCGTCATCGAGGCGGACGCGTTCCTCGGCGAGGTGACGCTGACCGTCCCCGAGGGCGTGGACCTCCGGCTGGAGACGGGCACCAACGTGCTCGGCGAGCGCAAGAGCAAGCTGCCCGCGCCGTCCTCGCCGGACGCGCCGGTGATCCGGGTACGCGGCTCGGTCGTCCTCGGCAGCGTCAAGGTCGAGCCGCGCAGGTGGAACCGGCTGCGCAAGATGGTCGAGGGCGCCTGAGCCGGCCGGTCCGCGCCTCACTCCTCCTGGGTGGCGTTCGCCGCGACGACCTTCTCCGCGACGTGGCTCGGCATCGGCTCGTGCCGCAGGTAGGTGCGGCTGAACGTGCCGGTGCCGTGCGACATCGACCGCAGGTCGATCGCGTAGCGGGTGATCTCGATCTGCGGGATCTCCGCCTTGACGAGCGTGCGTCCGGTGCCGACCGGTTCGGTGCCGACCACGCGGCCGCGCCGGGTGGACAGGTCGCCCATGACCGTGCCGACGTAGTCGTCGTCGACCAGGATGGACACCTCGTCGACCGGTTCGAGCAGCAGCACCTGCGTGGACGCGGCCGCCTCGCGGAGGGCGAGCGAGCCCGCTGTCTGGAAGGCCATGTCGGACGAGTCGACCGAGTGCGCCTTGCCGTCGACGAGCGTGACCCGGACGTCGATCACCGGGTACCCGGCGCTCACGCCCTTCTCCATCTGGGCGCGCACGCCCTTCTCGACGGACGGGATGAACTGCCGGGGCACCGCGCCGCCGAACACCTTGTCGACGAACTCGAACCCCCCGCCGGTGGGCAGCGGCTCGACCTCGATGTCGCAGATCGCGTACTGGCCGTGGCCGCCGCTCTGCTTGACGTGCCGGCCGCGCGCCTTCGCTGACCCGCCGAACGTCTCGCGCAGCGGCACCCGCAGGTCGATCTCCTCGACCTCGACGCCGTACCGCGACGCCATCCGGTCGAGGACGACGTCCTTGTGCGCCTCGCCCATGCACCAGAGCACGAGCTGGCGCGTCTCCGCGTTGTGCTCGACGCGCAGCGTCGGGTCCTCCGCCTCGATCCGGCTGAGCGCCTGCGACAGCTTGTCCTCGTCCGCCTTCGACTTCGCCTCGACCGCCACCGGCAGCAACGGTTCCGGCAGAGTCCAGGAGTGCATGAGCAGCGGCCGGCCGCGATCCGACAGCGTGTCGCACGTCTCCGCGCTGGTGAGCTTCGCGATCGCGCAGATGTCGCCCGCGACCACCTCTGCGGCCGGTGTGACGTTCTTGCCGAACGGCACCGAAAGCGCACCGACCCGCTCGTCGACGTCGTGGTCCTCGTGGCCCCGGTCGGTCATGCCGTGACCGGACACGTGCAAGGTGGCGTCCGGCCGCAGCGTGCCGGAGAACACGCGGACGAGGCTGATCCGGCCGACGTACGGGTCGGAGGTGGTCTTCACGACCTCGGCGACGAGCGGGCCGTCCGGGTCGCACTTGAGCGGCTCGACCGGGTCGCCGTCCGGCGTCGTCGCCGGCGGCACCTCGTGCTCGAGCGGCGAGGGAAAGGCCTGGGTGACGATCTCCAGGACCTCGTCCATGCCCAGCCCGGCAGGCGACGCGGCGGCGAGCACGGGGAAGAAGGAGCCGCGTGCGACGGCGGTCTCGAGGTCGTCGATGATCACCGACGTCTCGATGTCCTCGCCGTCGAGGTAGCGCTCCATCAGCGTCTCGTCCTCGCTCTCGGCGATGATTCCCTCGAGCAGTTCGCCGCGGTACTCCTCGATCCGTTCGACGTGCGCGGGCTCGGGGTCGCGCTGGGCGCGGGTGCCCGACGAGTAGTCGTAGACCTGTTGTGTGATGAGGCCGATGAGGCCTTCGACGGTCGTGCCGTCGTCGCCGTACAGGGGCAGGTACAGGGGCAGCACGTTGTCGCCGAACGCGTCCTGGCACGCGGTGAGGGCGTCGTCGAAGCTGGCGCGTTCCTTGTCGAGCTTGGTGACCACGACGGCGCGCGGCATGCCGACCTGCGCGCACTCGTCCCAGATCATCCGGGTGCTGCCGTCGATGCCGTCGGCCGCGGACACGACGAACAGGGCGGCGTCGGCCGCGCGCAGGCCCGCGCGCAGGTCACCGACGAAGTCGGCGTACCCGGGGGTGTCGAGCAGGTTGACCTTGACGCCGTGCGAGGACAGCGGCGCGACCGCGAGGCCGACCGACCGCTGCTGCTTGAGCTCGACCTCGTCGTAGTCGGTGACCGTGGTGCCGTCCTCGACGGTGCCGGGACGCGACAGCGCCCCGGTGGCGACGAGCAGGGCCTCGGTCAGGGTGGTCTTGCCAGCTCCCGAGTGGCCGACCAGGACCACGTTGCGGATCGACGCCGGCTGGTCGGCCGTCGGTGCCCTGCCGGCGGCTCCCGCGCCGCCTCCGTGCTTCTCGGCCATGGGTGTCCTCCTCCGCGTCCGCGTCGACGCTGCCGGTTCGGTCCACCCTTCACCCGTCGCGGCGAACAGACAAGAGGGCGGGCCGAAGATCATGGGGCCGGATCGGGCTACGATCATCGGAAACGCTGGGGGTCCGAGAGGTGCGTGCCCGTCGCCGCCCCCGTGGCAACCACAACCGTCGACACTGGAACGCGTCCCCCATGCTGCTCTCCGGCCTCCGTCCAGGCCTCGCCAAGGTCATCGCCCCGATCGCGCGCGGGCTCGTGCGGATCGGCGTCACCGCCGACATGGTGACGATCGTGGGCACGGTCGGCGTCGCCGCCGCCGCGCTCTTCTTCTACCCGCGTGGCGAGTTGTTCCGGGGCTCGCTCGTGGTGACCCTGTTCGTCGTGTTCGACATGCTCGACGGCGCCGTCGCACGGGCACGCGGCGGCTCGAGCACCTGGGGCGCGTTCCTCGACTCGACGCTGGACCGCGTCGGCGACGTCGCGGTCTTCGGCGGCCTGCTGTGGTGGTTCGTCGCGGGCGGCCGGTCACCGATGTACGCGGCGCTGTGCCTGTTCTGCATGGGGACGGCGTTTCTCACCTCCTACATCAAGGCGCGGGCCGAGGGCCTCGGCATGACCTGCGACGTCGGCATCGCCGAGCGCGCCGTGCGGATGATCGTGATCCTCACCGGCGCCGGGCTCACCGGGCTCGGGGTCCCGTACGCCGTCCAGGTCGCGCTGTGGCTGCTCGCCGCCGCCACCGCCGTCACGGTCGGGCAGCGGATCGTCGAGGTGTACCGCCAGGCGGCCCAACAGCGGAAGCCGGCGTGAGTCCCGGGGCGGCCCTGCGCACCTACGCCGAGACCGCGGCGTACCTCACCGCGTGGCGGGCCGTACGCCTGCTGCCGGAACCGCTCGCAGCGGCGGCGTTCCGTGCGGTCGCGGACGAGACCTGGCGGCGTCGCGGCCGCGGCGTCCGCCGGCTCGAGCACAACCTCGCGAGGGTGACCTGCGCCGACCCGAAGGGACCGGAGACCCGCCGGCTCTGCCGGGACGCCATGCGCTCGTACGCCCGGTACTGGCTCGAGGCGTTCCGGCTGCCGTCGATGGACGCCGCCGAGATCGACGCCCGGGTGCGGATCGAGGGCTGGCACCTGGTGGCCGACGCGGTGCGGGAGCGCGGCGCGGTCGTGGCGTTGCCGCACATGGGCAACTGGGACCTCGCCGGCGCATGGGCGGCGACGCGGGGCGTGCCGGTGACGGCGGTCGCGGAGCGGCTGGAGCCGGCCGCGGTGTACGACCGGTTCGTCGCGTTCCGGCGGAGCATAGGGATAGAGGTGCTCGGGCTGGGCGACGGGGACCTCGTCGACGCGCTCGTCGACCGCGCGACGCGGCACCGGCTCGTGGCCCTCGTCGCCGACCGCGACTTCAGCCACGGGGGCGTCGACGTCGACTTCTGCGGCGTTCCGGCGCGGATGCCCGTCGGCCCGGCCACGGTCGCCCTCCGCGCCGGTGTCCCGCTGCTGCCCGTCACCCTCTGGTACGAGCGCCGGCTAGCCATCCGCGTGCACGACGCCGTCGCCGTGCCGGACGCCGCCGGTGAACGCGAGCGGGCCGAGGCCATGACCCGTGCCGTCGCGGCGGTGTTCACCGCGGCGGTGCGGGCGCACCCGCGCGACTGGCACATGCTGCAGCGGTTCTGGCTGGACGACCGGACGGGCGCGCGGCAGCCCGCGGAGGCCGGTGGCTGATGCGCGTCGGCCTGGTGTGCCCGTACAGCTGGGAGGTGCCCGGCGGCGTACAGGCGCACGTGCGCGACCTGGCCGAGGCGCTGATCGACCTGGGGCACCACGTGTCCGTGCTGACGCCCGCGGACGAGGACGCCGAGCTTCCCGCGTATGCCGTGCGGGGCGGCGGTGCGGTGCCGGTGCCGTACAACGGGTCCGTCGCGCGGCTCGCGTTCGGGCCGCGCTCGGTCGCGCGGCTGCGGCGCTGGCTGCGGGACGGCCGGTTCGACGTGCTGCACGTGCACGAGCCGCTCGCGCCGAGCCTGTCCATGCTGGCCTGCTGGGTGGCGGACGGACCGGTCGTCGCGACCGTGCACACGTCGAACGCACGGTCGTTGCTGCTGACGGCGGCGTACCCGTTGGTGCAGACGGCGCTGGAGCGGCTCTCCGGCCGGATCGCGGTGTCCGAGGCGGCGCGCCGCACCCTGGTCGAGCACGTCGGCGGCAGCGCCGTGCTCATCCCGAACGGCGTGCTCGTCCGCCGGTACGCCGACCCCGCACCGCTGCCCGGCTGGCCCGGCGCGGGCGGCGCGCTCGGCTTCCTCGGGCGGATGGAGGAGCCGCGCAAGGGGCTCTCCGTCCTGGTGCGGGCGTTCGCGCTGCTCGCCGAGGAACGTCCGGGGCTGCGGCTGCTCGTCGCCGGCCCCGGCCGCAGGGACGCCGTGTACGACGAGCTGCCGAAGCACCTGCACCCCCGGGCCGTCCTGCTCGGCCGGGTCAGTGACGCCGACAAGGTCAGGATGCTGCACTCCGTCGACGTGTTCGTCGCGCCCAACACGGGCGGAGAGAGCTTCGGCATCGTGCTGGTCGAGGCGATGGCCGCGGGCGCGACCGTCCTCGCGAGCGACATCGACGCGTTCCGGCAGGTGCTCGGCGCGGGCGTCGCGGGCGCGTTGTTCCGCACCGGCGACGCCGCCGCGCTGGCGAAGGAGGCGGGCGTCCTGCTGGACGACCCGGGGCGCCGCCGCGAGCTCGCCGCGGCGGCGCGGAACGCCGTCCGGCGCTACGACTGGAGTACCGTCGCGGCCGACGTCCTCGAGGTGTACGAGACCGTGCGGCAGGGCGGCCGGGGCGTCGTCGAGGCGAGGGCGAACCACGGATGAATGCCCTGTTCTGGCTGCTCGTCGCCGTCGTCGTCCTGGTGTCCGCCATGTTCTGGGCGAACTGGACGGCCAGTCGCCTGGACCGGCTGCACCACCTGGTCGAGACGGCGCGCGCGGCCCTGGACGCGCAGCTGGTCCGCAGGTCCGCCGTCGCGATCGAGGTCGCGTCGTCCGGGCTGCTCGACCCCGCGTCCAGCGTCCTGCTGGCCGACGCCGCGCACCAGGCAAGGGCCGCGCCGGAGGACGACCGCGAGCTCGCCGAGAGCGCGCTGTCGGCGGCGTTGCGCGCCGTGCTCGGCGACCCTGAGCTGCGCGCCGGCGTCGCGGCCGACGGCCCGGCGGGACGCGAGCTGCTCGACGAGCTGGACACCGCGTCCCGCCGGGTGCTGATGGCGCGGACGTTCCACAACGACGCCGTCACCGCCGCGCTGCGGGTGCGACGCAAGCGGCCGGTGCGCTGGCTGCGGCTCGCCGGCAACGCGGCGACGCCGGAGTTCTTCGAGATCGACGATGCGCCGCCGCCGACGGACCCGGCCCCGACGTCGCTCTCGTAAGGTTGCTTCACGACAGTCCCATGCCGCCGGACGGAGGGCACATGAAGTCGGCGCGGGTGGTCGGGTACTGGTACGCGACCGCGTTCGTGCTCGTCGCGAGCTCCCTCATGCGCGGGATCAGCACGCCACACGTGTTCCCGTTGTGGTTCGTCGGCGCCGAATTCGGCGGCGGCATCGCGTTCGGCCTGCTCGGGTTGTGGTTCCACCGCGGTTCCTCGGTCGCCCGCGTCCTGCTGCTCGTGGCCGGCACGGTCGTCGTGCTCGGTGCCGCGGCACTGCTGGTGACCGGTCGCGGGTACGAGTTCGCCGCGGTCCCCGCCGTGCTCGGCGTGATCGCGACGGCGACGGGCGGCGAGACGCGCGGGCGTACCCACCAGGCGAGCGTGCCCGCGGTGGGGGACTGGACGCCGATCCCCGCATCCGGCACGCCGCCGACGCAGCCGGGGACCCGCCCCGACGGCCGGCCGGCGCCGCCGCAGCACGGCACGCTCCCGCGGCACGGCACCCGGC
>JAFMQP010000218.1 GCA_017354575.1 Acidothermales bacterium
TCCAGCCTACGAGCGCGTAGCACGGCGACGCGGGTGCCTCGTAGTCCGCGTACGCCTTCGCGTCGTCCGGCAGCGCCAACAGGTCCGAGCCCTCGGACAACGGCCTCAGGCCCAGCAGCTGGACCGCGGCCTTCGCGTCCCTGGCCGTGAACGCGGAGAACCAGCGGAACTGCGCGAGCGTCGCCCCGCCCGTCCAGGTCCAGTACAGCCGCGCCAGCTCGGTGCGCGCCTCCTCGGGCGTCGGCGCCGAGCCGGCGAGCGGCGACGGCGACCAGCGGGCGTACGCGAACCGCTGGCGGTCCAGCCGCCCCTCCACCGGCACGCGGCGGATCTCGCCCGCCGACTGCAGCAACCCGAGCGCGACGGGGAGCGTCGTGCTGAGGCCCTTCTTCCTCCCCGCGTCCCCGAGGCTGCGGACGGCGCCGCCGAGTACGTCCCTCAGCCGCTTCGGGTCGAGCGGCTCGTCGCTGACGGCGTCGACGACGGCGGCCTGCAACCGGTCGATCTCGGTGCGCTCGACGCCGAGCTTCGCCGCGGTGGCAAGCTCCGCGCCCGCGGACGGCTCGCCGGCGCGCAGCGCGACGGCGTACTGCGGCGCGGGCACGACGTAGGTGCAGGCGCGGGCGGACGGCAGCTCGTGGATCGCGACGTCCGCGACGGCGTCGTCGACGGCCGCCCTGCCGACGCCGGCGCGGCTGAACAGCGTGAGGTACGGGTTGACCCCGCCGACCGAACGCGCCCAGCCGGTGCGCGCGAGCACGGCTGCCGGCGAGGTCTCGTCGAGGGACCGATCGAGGCCCTGCCTGTGCGCCCACCAGGCGCGCAGCTTCACCTCCCGCATGCCCGGCACAACCCGAAGATCTCGACGGTGTGGCTGATCTCGGAGAACCCCTCGTCCTCGGCGACCTTCTGCGCCCAGCGTTCCACGGTGCTCGACTTGATCTCGACGGTGCGTCCGCAGGCACGGCAGACGAGGTGGTGGTGGTGCGCCTCGGCACGGCACTTGCGGTACCAGTTCTCGCCGTCGGCCGAGCGCAGCACGTCGACGGAGCCGCGGTCGGCGAGGTCGGTGAGGTGGCGGTAGACGGTGGTGAGGCCGATGTTGTGGCCGTCCGCCCGCAGTGTCGCGAAGACCTCCTGCGCGCTCTGGAACTCGTCGGTGTTGCCGAGCGCCTCGGTGACGAGTGCGCCCTGGCGGGTCCTGCGCCGGGTGCGCGCCTCCGGGTCGGTGTGCGCTGGTGTCGGCACTACCGTCCTCCCAACCTTCGACATCCTGCCGACCTCCACTATCCCGCAGCCGGCTGACGCGACGGCGCCCGGCGAACCGCGGTCCGTACTCCTGCGGCGGCGAGCGAGGCGACGAGCACGCCGGCCGCGACGAGCGTCATCGCGGCTCCGGCGGGCACGGCGACGTACTGCGACAGCACGAGCCCGGCGAGGCTCGACGCCACGCCGATGACCGCGGCGTACGCCGTCAGCGGCACGACCCGGCTGGTCCACAGCCGTGCGGCCGCGGCGGGCGCGACGATCAACGCGACCGACAGCATGACGCCGACCGCGGGCACGGAGGTCACGACCGTCAGCTCGACGAGCACCAGGAACAGCGCGTCGAGCAGGCCGACCCGGTAGCCCGCAGCCGCCGCGCCGCCCGGGTCGAACGCGGCGAACAGCAGCGTCCGTCCGGCGACCGCGAGGACCGCGAGCACCACGATCGCGATGACGGCCGTGACCAGCGCGTCGCCGCGCTGCACGGTGAGCACTGAGCCGACGAGGTACCCGGACAGGTCCTTGGTGAACCCGGCCCGCGCCGATGCCAGCAGCACACCCAGCGCGAAGCCGGCCGACAGCACGACGCCGGTGCTCGCCGACGACTCCTGGCGGCGATCGAGAATGGCGATCCCCGCGACCGGGACCAGCCCGAAGGCGCCCGCGCCGAGGTACAGGTTCATGCCCAGCAGCGACGCGAGCACGACGCCGGGGAACGTCACGTGCGTCATCGCCATCGTGAAGAACGCGCGGCGCCGCAGCACCACGTGCACGCCGACCGCGGCCGCGACCAGCCCCACGAGCGTCACCTCGAGTGCCGGGTACAGCAGGTACCGGTTCACGCCGCGCCTCCGGCGAGCGCCGCCTTCGGCCGGACGAGCGTCGCGGTCAGCGTCAGCAGGTACACGGCGACGAGCGCGAGCACCACGGTGGCGCCCGAGCCGAGCCGGATGCCGGCCTCGATGGACGCGTGCCAGCTGGCCAGCAGCCCGAGCCAGCCGCCGACCGCGCCGACCACCGCGCCGATCCCCGCGATCGCGCCGATCCGGTACGTCACCAGCCGGGCGGTCGCGGCCGGCACGATGAGCAGCGCGATGACGAGCACCGTGCCGACCGCGCGTACCGCGGCCACGACCACGAGCGCGACGAGCACGTTGAGCACGAGGTCGAGCAGTCCGGTGCGGTAGCCCATCGCGCGGGCGGCGTCGGCGTCGAACGCGCGCAGCAGCAGCTCCTTGCCGAGGAACGCCAGCACACCGGACCGCATCGCCTCCTCGAACGCATCGGTCCGCGCGGCCAGATCGCGCACCTGCTCGTCGGTGGCCGACGCGGCGAACCGGCTCGCAGCCAGCGCTTCGAGCACGCCGCGCACGTCGTAGACGTCCCTCGCCTCGTCGAGCGACATCGTCGCCACGACCGGTCCCTGGTTCGGGACGAGCACCACGAGACCTTCGGTCTCCAGCTGCCGCAACGCCTCCCGCACCGTCGTGCGGCTGACGCCGGTGAGCTCGCAGAGCTCTCGTTCCACGAGCCGCTGGCCGGGTGTGAACCTGCGGTCCAGGATCGCCTCACGCAGGTTGCGCACCACTTGCGTTCGCAGCGGAGCCGCGATCGCGGCCACGCGCAGGTCTCCCGATGTCACATCTGCCTTCTCCCCTGTCGGCCTCTCCTCATGCACGTCACGCGCGAGAGGTCACGCTCTCACCCGCGGCGCGCCAGGCGACGAGCTCGGTCACGCCGTACGCCGGCCGTTCCGCCGGTGGTACGCCTCCGATCTCGGCGAGGAAGCTCTTCGCCCGCTGCAGTGCACGGTCGTCGGCGGCGACGAGCCCGGCGACGAGCTCCGCGCCCGCGGCCTCCAGCTGCTCGTCGGGCACGACCCTGCTCACCATGCCGAGCGCCAACGCCTCCTCGGCGCCGACCCGGCGTCCGGTGAGCACCAGGTCGAGCGCGGCCTTCCGCGGCACGTAGTCGGCGAGGTACGCCTCCACCACGAGCGGCGGGAAACCGTGTGCGATCTCGTCGAAGCCGAACACCGCCGAGGTCGCCGCCACCGTGATGTCGCAGTTCACCGCGACGCCGGAACCGAAGCCGACCGCGCGCCCGCGCACCAGCGCGACGGACACGCCGGCGAACTCGTGCAGCAACGCGTTCACCTGGTTGATCCGGCCGAGCGCCTCTGCCGGGCTGACACCGGTGGGACGCTCCGACTGGTCACGCCCGAGGGTGAAGTCCTGGCCGTTCGCGGCGAGCACGATGACGGACGCGGACGCGGCGTCGGTCAGCGCGTCGACGAGCTGCGTCATCATGGCGTACGTCACCAGGTTGGAGTGCTCCGGGCGGTCGAGGGTCACGTACGCGACGGTGCCGTCGCGGCGGTAGTCGACGAAGGAATGCTCAGTCATTTGCATGCTCCCGGTGCAGTTGGGTCCAGACGTTGCGCGGTGTGAGCGGCAGCCTGTCGATGCGGCCGCCGGCCGGGCGGACCGCGTCCTCCACGGCGTTGGCCAGGCACGGCACCGGCGTCACCGTTCCCGTCTCCCCCGCGCCCTTGTACCCGCCCGGCGTGAACGGGTTCGGCGTGATGATGTGCTCCAGCGTGAGTGGTGGCATGTCGGCGGCCGTCGGCACGAGGTACTCGCGGAACTGCCGGTTCAGCGGCTGCCCGTCGGGCGCGTACGTGAACTGCTCGAACAGCGCGCCGCCGAGGCCGTGCGCCAACGCGCCGAGATGCTGGCCCTCGACGATCTTCGGGTTCAGGTGGTTGCCGCAGTCGTGCACGCTGACGTAGCTCAGGATCTTCACCTGGCCAGTCTCCGGGTCGACCTCGACGACGGCGCCGTCGGCGGAGTACGGGAACGACGAGAACATCGCGACGCGGCCGCGTTCGTCAGCGGGGAAGTCGACGTTCGGGTCGCGGTAGTGGTAGATCAGCTCGAGCCCCGGCTCCTCCTCGGGCGGCAGGTCGTGGATGCGGTGGTAGGCGACGCGAGCGACGTCGTGGACGGCAACGGCCGTCTCCGGGCTGTCACCCGCGGTTCCGCGCACGCTCGCCCTGCCGTCGACCAGATCGACGTCGTCGACGTTCGCCTCGAGCAGGTGCGCCGCGATCCGCCGTACCTTCTCGGCCAGCTTCCTGCTCGCGAGCGTGACCGCGGACGTGCCCACGACAGAGAACCGGCTGGAGTACGAGCCGGAGCCGTACGGTGTGTGGTCGGTGTCGCCCTCGACCACGCGCACAGCCTCCGGGTCGATGCCGAGCTCGTCGCCGACGAGCTGCGCGATCGTGGTCGAGTGGCCCTGGCCCTCGTCGCTGCCGCCGGTGGCGACGACCACCTGCCCGGCCGGGTCCATGGCCACGCGGACGCTGTAGTAACCGTTGTTGTACGAGCCCATCCGCGTCGACGAGGACGGCTCTATCGCGAGGATCGTGCCGATGCCGATGAGCCGTCCCTCGGCGCGCGCGGCCTGCTGCCGCTCACGCCAGCCTTCGTAGTCGAGCAGCTCGACCAGCCGGGTCATCGCACCCGGGTAGTTGCCGCTGTCGTAGCGCGAACCCGTGGCGCAGACGTACGGAAAGTCCTCGGGCGGGATGAAGTTGCGCATCCGCACCGCGACCGGGTCGAGGCCGAGTACACGCGCTGCCTCGTCCATCATCCGCTCGATGCAGAACGCCGCCTCGGACTTGCCGAAGCCCCGGTGTGCACCGAACGGCGTCTTGTTCGTTGCGACGCCGAACAGGTGTGCCTCGTAGTTCTCGATACGGTACGCGCCGGGCACGAACATCGGCGTCGTGACGATCGACGCGAGCCCGCCTACGGGGTACGCGTCGCCGAGGTCGGCGTAGATGCGGTCGCGCAGACCGAGGATGGTGCCGTCCCTGCGCAGCGCCATCGACACGTGATGGGTCTGCTCGCGAGCGTGGTTGGTCGCGAGCATGTGCTCACGGCGCGTCTCGATCCAGCGCACCGGCCGGCCGGCGAGCATGGCGCCGACGGGCACGACCAGCTCCTCGGGATAGAAGCCCCACTTCTGCCCGAACCCGCCGCCGACGCGCGGCGTGACGACCCGTACGGACACGCGCTTGTCGGCCTTGATGCTGTTCTCCAGCAATACCCCGACGGCGTGCGCTATCTGGCTGGACGTCCAGACCGTCAACGCGTTGGCTGCCTCGTCGTACCTCGCGACGACTCCGCGCGGCTCGATCGGGGTGCCGCTGAACCTGTGGTGCCGCAACGTCCGCTCGACCACGACGTCCGCGTCGGCGAACGCGGTGTCGACGTCCCCGCCCGACACGTCGAAACGGAGGGTGACGTTGTCGTCCCAGTCCTCGTAGAGCAGCGGCGCGTCCTCGCCCGCACCGGTCTCGGCGTCGAGCACCGGCGCGAGCAGCTCGTACTCGGCCTCGACCAGTTCGAGCGCATCCTCGGCGACGTAACGGTTCTCGGCCACGATCAGCGCGACCGGCTCGCCGACGTAACGCACCTTGCCCTGCGCGAGTCCGACCCGGTCGGCGAACTTGATCGCCGGGTTGCCGCCACGGAACGGGTCGCGGCTCTGGAACGGGAACGGCTTCATGTCGTGCACCCGGTCGCGCAGGTCGTCGGCCGTCAACCCGAGGACGACGCCGGGCAGGTCGAGCGCCTTCGCGAGCGACAGCCGGGTGATCCGCGCGTGCGCGTGCGGGCTGCGGTAGAACGTGGCGTGCAACATGCCGGGGAGGCGTACGTCACCGACGTACGTGCCCTCACCGCACAGCACCTCGCGGTCACGCGTGCGCGGCAGGCTGCGGCCGGTCAGCCGGGTGCGGTCGTGCACGGTGGTCATCGGCGTACCTCCGCGTCCTCGGGTCTCGACGCGCGGTCCCCGATCGCCTTCGCGATCGCCGCGACGATCGGCTCGTAACCGGTGCAACGACACAGGTTGCCCACCAGCGCGCGGCGGATCTCGTCGGGGCCGGGCGGTGCGTCGCGTTCGTAGAGGGCGAGTCCGGACATCAGCATCCCGGCCGTGCAGTAGCCGCACTGGAACGCGAACTCGTCCTCGAACGCCCGCTGCAACGGGTGCAGCACGCCGGGTTCCGCCAGGCTCTCCACCGTACGGACCCGCGAGCCCTCGGCCTGCACCGCGAGCACCGTGCACGACTTCGCCGGCCGGTCGTCGAGCAGCACGGTGCACGCGCCGCAACTCGTGCTGTCACAACCGATGTGCGTGCCGGTGAGGCCGACGAGATCGCGGATCGCGTCCACGAGCAACGTGCGCGGCTCGACCCGCACGCGGTGATCGCGCCCGTTCACGGTCAACGTGATGTCGCGGTACGCCGACAGCTCCGCGGGTATCGGTATCATGCGACCGCCTCCAGCCGTTGTGCCCGTTCACTCGCGCGACCGAGCGCGTCGCGCACCAGTTTGGTGAGCACCGAACCGGCGAACGCGTCGTCGGCCGCGTCGCGCGCGCACGCGGCGGCGTCGCCGATGGCCTCCGGCGTACAGGACGCGCCGCGCAAG
>JAFMQP010000219.1 GCA_017354575.1 Acidothermales bacterium
GCCCGGGTCGACGGGCTGGTCACCGCCAGCCCGCACCTGCCGCTCGCGGTCCGCGTCGCCGACTGCACGCCCGTCCTGCTCGCCGATCCCGCCTGCCGGGTCGTGGCCGCCGTGCACGCGGGCCGGCCCGGGCTGGCGGCCGGCGTCGTCGGTGCCGCCGTGGCGCGGATGGCCGAGCTCGGCGCCCGTCCCGACCGCATGGTGGCGATCGTCGGTCCCGCGGTCTGCGGCGGCTGTTACGAGGTGCCCGAGGACATGCGCGCCGCGGTCGTCGCGGCGGCCGGCGTCCGCGAGGCGTGGGCCACCACCCGGTGGGGCACGCCCGCCGTCGACGTGCCAGGCGGCGTCGTCGCGCAACTGCGCGGGCTCGGTGTGCCGGACCTCCGCCGGGTGCCCGTCTGCACGATGGAGTCGCCCCGGCACTACTCCTATCGCCGCGACGGCAGGACGGGACGCTTCGCGGGCTACGTCTGGCTGGACGGTTCCGGCGATGGGTGACCGCAAGGCCGAGCTCGCCGCCAACCTCGCGGCCGTCGAGGAGCGGCTCGCCGCCGCCTGCGCCGCCGCGGGCCGCCCGCGCGAGGACGTGACCCTGGTCGCGGTGACCAAGACGTTCCCGGCGTCCGACGTGCGGATCCTCGCCGACCTCGGCGTCCGCCACATCGGGGAGAACCGTGACCAGGACGCCGCGCCGAAGGCGGAGGCGTGCGCCGACCTCGACCTCACCTGGCACTTCGTCGGTGCGCTGCAGACGAACAAGGCGAGGTCGGTCGCCGGGTACGCCGACTGGGTGCACTCGGTCGACAGGGACCGTCTGGTCGCCGCTCTCGGGAAGGCCGCGCGCCGGGCCGGGCGCACGCTGCGCTGCCTGATCGAGGTGCGGCTGGGCGAGGGCGAGGAACGCGCCGGCGCCGCGCCGGCCGATGTCCCGCGGCTCGCCGACCTGGCCGCGTCGACCGAGGGCCTCACCCTCGGCGGAGTGATGGGGATCGCCCCGCTCGGCGGCTCGCCCGACCCGGCGTTCGCGTCGCTGGCCGAGGTGGCGGAGCGACTGCGTGCCGACCATCCCGGGGCCAGCGCGATCTCCGCCGGAATGAGCGCCGATCTCGAGTCGGCGGTGCGGTATGGCGCGACACACGTCCGCATCGGCACGGCGTTGCTCGGGATCAGGCCTCCGAATAGGTAATGTCGCCTGCGAGAGCAGCGGAGCACGTCGAGGGGGTATGGAGGCCACCGCATGCCGGGACTCATGCGCAGGACGATGAGCTACCTCGGCCTGGTCGAGGACTTCGACGAGGACGAGTACGACTACGACGAGTACGACGCGCGGCAGCGGGCGCGGACCACCGACCGCGACCGTGCGCCCGTGCGCGAGCGGAAGGAACCGCGCGTCGAGCGGGCGCCGCTCGCGCCCGTCGACGAGGACTTCCCTGCCGCCCCGCGGGTGGTCGAGCCCGTCACGGCAGACCTGGGCCAGATCACCACGGTGCGCCCGCGCTCGTACAACGACGCCCGCACCATCGGTGAACGGTTCCGCGACGGCACGCCGGTCATCATGAACCTCGCAGAGATGGACGACTCGGACGCCAAGCGGCTGGTCGACTTCTCCGCGGGGCTGATCTTCGGCCAGCGCGGCAGCATCGACCGGATCACCAACAGAGTGTTCCTGCTCTCGCCGCCCGACGTCCGGGTGACGGCCGAGGATCGCGCACGGATCGTCGAGGGCGGGTTCTACAACCAGAGTTGAGCCGACACACGTACGACGACCCATTTGACGGTCTCGTGTGTGGCCGGGAGAGAATCGAGCCGTGATCTACGCCCTCGTGCCCGTCATCTACGTGCTGCGTCTGTTCTTGTACGCGTTGCTGGGCCGGCTGGTGCTGGACTACGTGCAGATGTTCGCCCGCTCCTGGGTGCCGCACGGGTTCTGGCTCGTCGTCTGCGAGGGCGTCTACACGGTGACCGATCCGCCGATGCGACTGCTCAGGAGGGTGATCCCGCCGCTCCGGTTCGGAGGGGTCAGCCTCGACCTCAGCTTCATCGTGTTGTTCTTCGCCGTCATCATCGTGACCCGCCTATTGATGGGTCTGGTGTGACGCCCGCGTCTGCATCGAGTACCGTACCTGGACACATCTCCGACCACCCGCAGGAGAGGACATGCCGCTGACACCCGCGGACGTGCGTAACAAGCAGTTCAACACCACGCGCCTCCGCCCCGGATACGACGAGGAAGAGGTGGACTCTTTCCTCGACGAGGTCGAGGCGGAACTCGATCGGCTCATCGCCGAGAACGACGGCCTGCGCCACCGCCTCGCCGAGGTCACGGGCGACCAGTCCTACCTGTCGGGTCCGCTTTCCCAGCAGGGAGCGGCTTACCAGGGTCAGCGTCAGGGGGGACACCACAGCCAGGGCAACGGAGCCAACCCAGGCCCCGAGCACCACGCGCCGCAGAACGGTGCGCCCGGTCACGCTCCTGACCAGACCCAGGCGATGCCGCGGGCGGACCAGCAGGCTCAGGGCCAGCCGCACGGGCAGCAGGGGAACGGACCCGGCCCCGAGGGGGGCCCGTACCCCGGCGGCATGGGCGAGGGGATGAAGCCGCGGCAGGAGGAGCCGGCCCCGGCGGTCGCGAAGAACGACGCCTACCCGGGACCCGGCCAGCACGGCACCCACGCCGCCGCTGCCGCCGGCAGCGCGGGTCTCGCCGGCGGCCTGATGGCCGCGGCCGGCGGGGGACAGGTGCCCGACTCCGCGGCCCGTCTGCTCGCACTCGCCCAGCAGGTCCACGACGAGCACGTCGCCACCGCCCAG
Organism: Acidothermales bacterium; assembly: GCA_017354575.1. Taxonomy (GTDB): domain Bacteria; phylum Actinomycetota; class Actinomycetes; order Streptosporangiales; family WHST01; genus WHST01. The sequence goes on from JAFMQP010000219.1 coordinate 2,812, forward strand.
CAGAAGGCGGACGAGGTGTTGCGCAAGGCACGCACCGAGGCCGACAAGCTGGTGTCCGACGCCCGGCGCCGCGCCGAGGACCTGGACCGGGACGCGCAGGAGAAGCACCGCCAGGCGATGGGCTCGCTCATCACCGAGCGGGAGAAGCTCGAGCAGCAGATCGAGGTGCTCCGGACGTTCGAGCGGGAGTACCGCAGCAGGCTGAAGTCGTACCTGCAGGGTCAGCTCGAGCAGCTCGACAAGACCGCTTCGCATGCGCCGCCTCGGATGGGCGACTGAGGACGGACACAGCTGAGCCGGGTGTGAGCGGGCACGCTCGCCGCCCCGGCCTCAGCCGGTCTTCGGTTCGTTCGGTTCCTGAGGAGCGATGATGATCGCCGTCAGCGCGCTACTGGTGCTCGTCGCCATCGTCGCGCTCGCGGTCGGGTTCACCGGGTCGACGCTCGATCCGGGCCTGGCCACGACCGGGATGATCCTCGTCTACGTCTCCATCGGGCTCTGCGTCGTCGCGGGCGTCCTCCTGATCGCCGGCTACGTCAGGGGACGCCGGACGGCGACCAAGCGCCGGCCGGGCAGGTCCGGCCGGACCTCCGGCAGCAAGGCGAGAGGCGGTGCCCCCCGATCGGGTGGCGGGGGCGGCCGCAAGCCGGACAGCCGGAAGAAGGCACCGACGCGGAAGGCCGCCAAGGCGGGTGGCCGGGCGGCCGCCGCGTCGGGTGCCGTCGGTGTGCTGGACGGCGACGTACCCGACGGCGCGGGCGTCGTCGTCGTGCCGGGCCGGCTGCGTTACCACCTCGCCAACTGCCGGCAGGTCAGCGGCCGCGACACCGAGGAGGTCACCGTCTCGCAGGCGCGTGACCAGGGCTACGTCGCCTGTACCGCCTGCCGTCCCGACGCGGTCCTCGCCGCGCGTGCCGAGGGCGGGCCCGAGAACGCGAAGGTGACGTCAGCCGACGCGACCGAGTCCGACGTCGACGACGCCGCGGACGAGCGGGACGACGCGACCAGAGTGCTCGTCGTGTCGGGGCACCGGCGCTACCACGTCGAGGCCTGCCAGGTCGTCGCCGACGCCCGTGAGGACGGCACCGACGTCGCCGAGGAGTCCGTCGCCGACGCGAAGGACCGGGGCCTCACCCCCTGTCGCGTCTGCGGCGCTCCCGCGGCCGACGACGCCTGACCCGGCCGACGACGCCCGGCGCCGGGCGTCACCCGGCGCGGCGGAGCCAGTAGGTCAGGCCCAGGGTGCCGTCGTGGAACTCCCGGGCGCCGTCGAGGGCGTCGCCTTCGGTGATGCCGGTCGCGAGCACCTCGGCCGCGATGAGGTCGGTGGCGCCGCGCACGGCGTCGGCGAGTTCCGCGGAACCCGCCCGCCAGGCCAGCTCCACGCGGTCGGAGACCTCCAGGCCCGCCGCCTTGCGCGCCTCCTGGACCGCCCGGATCGTCTCCCGCACCAGCCCCGCCGCGACCAGCTCGGGCGTGAGCTCAAGGTCGAGCGCGACGGTCGACCCGCGTTCGCTCGCCACCGCCCAGCCGGCCCTCGGCGTCTCGGTGACGAGCACGTCGTCGGCGAAGACCGGCACCTGTTCACCCTCGACGGTGACGCTCGCGTCCCCCCGGCGCACCGCCGCGACCAGCTCCGCCGCTGGCGCCGACGTGATCGCCGCCGCGACCGCGGGCGTGCGCTTCCCGAACCGCCGGCCGAGAGCGCGGAAGTTCGGCTTCACCGCGTACTCGACCAGCTCGTCCGCGTCTTCGTGCTCGCTCAGGCTCGCCACGTCCTGAACGTTGAGCTCGGACGCGATCTCCGCGCGCAACTCCGCTGGCAGGCCGGCCCAGCCGGGCGCGGCGACCAGCGCCCGCCGCAGCGGTTGCCGGGTGCGCACGCCCGAGCCGGACCTGGTCGACCGGCCCAGCTCGACCAGCCGCCGCACCAGCGCCATCCGCTCCGAGAGCGTGGTGTCGACCAGCTCGTCGCGGCGCGCGGGCCAGGACGCGAGGTGCACGGACTCCGGGGTGCCCGCGTCGGCGTCGTCCCCGCGCAGCGACTCCCAGACGGCGTCGGTGACGAACGGCACGAACGGCGCGAGCAGCCGGGTGAGCGTCTCGACGCACTCGTGCAGCGTCGCGAACGCCGACGCGCCCTCGAGCGTCCCGAAGCCCTGCCAGAACCGGCGGCGGGACCGGCGCACGTACCAGTTCGACAGGTCGTCGACGAACTGGGTTAGCCGCCGGCCCGCGGTCACCGAGTCGAACGCCTCCATCGCGTCGGTGACCTCGGCGACGGTCGCGTACAGCTCCGACAGCGCCCAGCGGTCGAGCAGCGGGCGGTCGGCGTACGGCGGCGCCCCGGCGGCGAGCCGCGGGCTCCACGGGCGGCCGTCCGGGCCGTCCGCGGCGGCGTTCGCGTACAGCACCAGGAACGACGCGGTGTTCCAGTAGGTGAGCAGCACCCGGCGGACGACGTCCTCGATCAGCTCGTGCCCGATCCGCCTGGTCGACCACGGGTTGCCGACGCAGAGCAGCAGCCAACGGACGCCGTCGGCGCCGTGCCGTTCCAGCAGCGGCATCGGCTCGAGGACGTTGCCGAGGTGCTTGCTCATCTTCCGGCCGTCGGCGTCCACGATGTGGCCGAGGCACAGCACGGTACGGTACGCCGACTGGTCGAACACGAGCGTGCCGACCGTCATCAGCGTGTAGAACCACCCTCTGGTCTGGTCGATCGCCTCGCAGATGAAGTCGGCGGGGTAACGGCGATCGAGCTCGGCCGCGCTGCCGTCCGCGTGCGGGTAGCCCCACTGCGCGAACGGCATCGAGCCGGAGTCGTACCACGCGTCGATGACCTGCGGTACCCGGTGGGCGGGGGCGCCGCACTCGGGGCAGCCGAAGGTGACCTCGTCGATGTACGGCCGGTGGGGGTCGAGACCGGTGAGGTCACGGCCCGCGAGCTCGCCGAGCTCCGCGAGCGAGCCGACGCAGGTGAGGTGCTCCTCCGCGCAGGTCCAGACCGGCAGCGGCGTGCCCCAGTAACGGTCGCGGGACAGCGCCCAGTCGACGTTGTTCTGCAGCCAGTCGCCGTAGCGGCCCGTCTTGATCGTCTCGGGGTGCCAGTCGGTGCGGTCGTTCTCACGCAGCAGCGCGTCCTTCGCCGCGGTGGTGCGGACGTACCACGACGGCAGCGCGTAGTAGAGCAGCGCGGTGTCGCACCGCCAGCAGTGCGGGTAGGCGTGCTGGTACCGCTGGACGCGGAACAGCAGCCCGCGGTCGCGCAGATCCTCGACGAGCAACTCGTCGGCGTCCTTGAAGTAGCTGCCGCCGACGAGCGGGACGTCGGCGGCGAACCTGCCGTCCGGCTCGACCGGGTTGACGACGGGCAGGCCGTACGCCTTGCAGATCGCCATGTCATCGGCGCCGAACGCCGGCGCCTGGTGCACGAGGCCGGTGCCGTCGTCGGTGGTGACGTAGTCGGCGAGCACGACGATGTGCGCGTCGTCGATCCGCACCAGGTCGAACGGCGACTGGTACGTCGTCCGCTCGAGCTCGCGGCCGCACAGCCGCCGCGCGACCGTCCAGCCGTCGCCGAGCACGGACTCGAACAACGGAGCCGCGACGACGAGGGAGCGGCCGCCCCCGTCCGGCCTGGCGACGACGTACTCGACGTCCGGATGGACGGCGACGGCCGTGTTGGACACGAGGGTCCACGGCGTGGTGGTCCAGACCAGCAGGTCGGCGTGGTCGGCGAGCGTGCCGGACGTGACCGGCAGCCGGACGTACACCGAGGGGTCGGAGACGTCCTGGTAGACGCCCGGCTGGCCGAGCTCGTGGTCGGACAGGCCGGTGCCGCACCGCGGGCAGTACGGGGTGATCCGGAAGTCGCGGAACAGCATCCCGGCGTCGAAGATCCGCTTCAGCGACCACCACACGCTCTTCACGTAGGACGCGTCCATGGTGCGGT
>JAFMQP010000220.1 GCA_017354575.1 Acidothermales bacterium
CGGTGCGCGAGCCGGGACAGCCGGGCCATCTGCTCGGCCAGCAGCGCCGGGTCGCCGCGTTCCCAGCCGTCGCTGAACACCACGACCACCGCCTGCCGGGCCGTGCCGCGCTGACCCCAGCGGTCGAGGAACGCCTTGAGCACCTCGCCGAGACGGGTGCCGCCGCTCCAGTCCGGGATCGCCGCTGAGCTCGCCGCCAGGGCCTTGTCGGGGTCGCGCAACCGCAGCTGCCGGGTCACGCGGGTGAGCCGGGTTCCGACGGTGAACGCCTCCGTGTTCCCGGGCCGGCAGCGCACGGCCACGTGCGCGAACCGCAGCAGCGCGTCGGCGTACGGCCGCATCGAGCCGGAGACGTCCACGAGCACGACGAGCCGGCGCGGCCTGCGGCGGCGGGTGCGGTGCGCGAGCGTGGTCACCTCGCCGCCCGCGTGGAGCATCGCCTGCACGGTGCGCCGGACGTCCACCCGGCCCCGGTGTGCCGACGCGCTCCGGCGGGACACACGGTCCGGTGCGACCGGACGCAGCAACGCCATCAGGCGGCGCAGCTCGGCGCGTTCCGCGGTCGACAGCCGCGCCACGTCCCGGTGCCGCAGCACGTCCGCGCCGCTCGCCGTCGTGGTCCGCTCCTCGGTTCGCTCCGGGCCCTCGCCGCCGACGCCGCCGGTCTCGAACAGCCGCGCCACCCGCCGCGGCGCGGGCCGCGCGGCACGCTGCGCCCGCTCCGTCGGATCGGAACCGAAGTACGCCGCGAACGCATTGTCGTACGTCGGCAGGTCGTCGGGCTCCGCGCAGAGCGACACCCGGCCGGCCCAGTACACGTCGGCCGCGTCCGTCACGTCGAGCTCCCCCACGGCCTGCAGCATCACCTGCACCCGTTCGGGGGACGCCGCGACCCCCGCGTGCCGCAGCGTGCGGGCGAAGCCCAGCAGCGTCTCGGTGACGTCGCGCACGCGGTCAGCCCAGCAGCGCTTCGAGGGTGAGCTCGCGGACGCGTTCGCCGTCCTCGCGGTACTTCAGCACGGTGCCGAGCGACGCCGCCGCGAGATCGGGGTGCAGCTCCCGCGCGCCGAGCGCGTGCAGCGCGCTGGCCCAGTCGATCGCCTCGGCGACGCCGGGCGGCTTGAGCAGGTCGAGCTCGCGCAGCTTCCTGGTGGCCCGGGCGACGTCCTCGGCGAGCCGCAACGTGACGTCCGGCAGCCGCGTGCGCAGGATCGCGACCTCCCGCTCGTAGCTCGGGTGCTCGACCCAGTGGTACAGGCAGCGCCGCTTCAGGGCGTCGTGCACCTCGCGGGTGCGGTTGGACGTCAGCACCACGACGGGCGGCGTCACGGCGGCGACCCGGCCGAGCTCGGGGATCGTGATGGCCGACTCGGACAGCACCTCGAGCAGGAACGCCTCGAACTCGTCGTCGGCGCGGTCGATCTCGTCCACGAGCAGCACGCTCGCCGGGTTCTCCAGCGCCTGCAGCAGCGGACGCGCGAGGAGGAACCGCCGGTCGTACAGCGCCGCCTCGACCTGCGCGGCGTCGAGCCGTTCCCCGTCGACGGACGCCGCCGCCTCGACCGCCCGCACGTGGAGCAGCTGCCTCGGGAAGTCCCAGTCGTAGAGTGCCTGGGATGCGTCCAGCCCCTCGTAGCACTGCAGCCGGACGAGCGCCCCGCCCGTCGCGGCGGCGAGGGCGTCCGCGAGCGACGTCTTGCCCACGCCGGCGTCGCCCTCGAGGAACAGCGGCCGGTGCAGCCGGAGCGCCAGCCACGCGGCGGTGGCGAGGCCCTCGTCTGCCAGGTAGCCGGTCTCGGCGAGGGCCGCGGCCAGTGTCGTGGGCGATTCGGTCATGCCCACAGTCTCCCCCGCCCGGGCCGGGATCGCGGAAGGCGGGACCGAACGCACTGTCCAGAAGTCCGACCAGTGCTACTGTCCACGAGCATGTGGGAACGGGTGAACCAGTCGGGCAACGTGGCGCAGCGCATCGTCGCCCAGGTCGAGCAGCTGCTGGGCGACGAACGGCTCAAGCCCGGTGACCGGCTGCCCGCCGAGCGGGAGATGGCGCAGCTGCTCGGCGCGAGCCGCCCGTCGCTGCGCGAGGCGGTGCGCGTGCTGCAGGCGCAGGGGCGGCTCATCGTGAAGCACGGCCAGGGCGTCTTCGTCGCCGAGCCGCGGTCCGAGCAGGCGCTGCGGTCCGCGCTCGGCACGGCCGAGATCAGCGTGAACGAGCTGTTCGCCATGCGCGAGGTGCTCGAGGTGCCCGCCGCGGGCTGGGCGGCCGAGCACGTCACGCCCGAGCAGGTCACCGAGCTGGACGCGCAGCTCAGCGAGCTCGACGCGGCGTTCACCGAGGACCCGGACGACTTCCAGCGGCTCGCCGCACTGGACGCGGGGTTCCACCTGCGCATCGCAGCCATCGCGCGGAACCGGTTCCTGCACCAGACCAGCCACGTCCTGCACGACATCCTGATGTCGGGGATGGAGACCACCCTGCTCATCCCGGGCCGCAGGCAGAAGTCACAGGCACAGCACGAACGCATCCTCCGTGCGCTCACCGAACACGACGCCGCCGGCGCGCGGCGCGCCGCACGTGTCCACATCAGGAGCGCCCACCAGGCGGCGCTCGCCCGCATCGCGGCGGAACACCCCGACGGTGCGGGGAAGGCGTCCGCGTAGCCGGCGGGTGTGACCACCGCCCCGTTGACTGGCCCACCGGCCGACCCCTACGCTGCGTTTGGCTAGAGGTCAGACCTCGGAAGGATGACAAGATGGCAGAGAATGCCCCGGACTTCCTGGCCCACGCGACCGGTGACAGCGTCGGCGTCGCCGTACGCGACCTGTCGCCCGGCCGGATCACGGGCGGCTTCCTGGACGGTACGGCCGCACCCGACTTCGAGCTGCTCGAGCCGGTACCGCTCGGGCACAAGTTCGCCATGACCGACATCGCGGACGGCGCGGACGTCGTCGAGTACGGCGTCCGCGTCGGGCTGGCCAGCCGCGCGGTCAAGGTCGGCGAGCACGTCCACGTCCACAACATGAGGAGCGCCCGATGGCAGAACAGCGTCGCCTGACCGGCTACCGGCGGCCGGACGGCTCGGTCGGCATCCGCAACCACGTCGTCATCCTTCCCGTCGACGACCTCTCCAACGCCGCCGCCGAGCACATCGCGCAGGTCGTGCCCGGCACCCTCGCGCTCCCCCACGCGTACGGGCGGCTGCAGTTCGGCGAGGACCTCGAGCTCACCTTCCGGACGCTCATCGGCACCGGCAGCAACCCGAACGTCGCGGCCGCGGTCGTCGTCGGCATCGAGCCGAACTGGGCGAACCGCGTCGCCGACGGCATCGCCAAGACCGGCAAGCCGGTGCACGCCGTCTCGATCGAGGGCCGCGGCGACCTCGCCGTGATCGAGCAGGGAGCGCGCGTCGCGAAGGGGTTCCTCCAGGACGCGACCGAGCTGGTCAGGGAGCCCGTCGACCGGTCCGAGCTGATGCTCTCGATCAAGTGCGGCGAGTCCGACCCGACCACCGGCCTCGGCTCCTGCCCGACCACCGCGCAGGCGGTCGACCGCTGGATCGACGCGGGCGGCACCGTCCTGTTCGGCGAGACGACCGAGCTGACCGGCGGCGAGCACCTCGTCGCCGAGCGGTGCAAGGACGACCAGGTGCGGGCCAAGTTCCAGCACATCTACGACCGCTACATCGAGCTCGTCGAGCGCACCGGAGCGAACCTGCTCGGCTCCCAGCCGACCCAGGGCAACATCGCCGGCGGCCTGTCGACGATCGAGGAGAAGGCGATGGGGAACATCGCCAAGACCGGCACCAAGCCGGTCGTGGACGCGCTGGAGCCGGCCGAGGCGCCGACGACGCCGGGCCTGAACTTCATGGACACCTCGTCCGCCGCCGCCGAGTGCGTCACGCTGATGGCCGCGGCGGGCGCGGTACTGCACCTGTTCCCCACCGGCCAGGGCAACGTCATCGGCAACCCGATCGAGCCGGTCGTGAAGATCACCGCCAACCCGCGCACCGCCGAGACGATGACCGAGCACATCGACGTCGACTGCTCTGGCCTGTTGCGCCGCGAGTACTCGCTGCCCGACGCGGGCGACCGGCTGATGGACGTCGCCGACCGCGTCGTCAACGGCAGGCTCACCTGCGCCGAGGCCCTCGGCCACCGCGAGTACGTCTTCACGAAGCTCTACCCGAGTGCCTGAGACGGACGTCCTCGTGACGGAGGACGTCTGGGGTCCCGCGTTCGACGCGCTCGCGCGGGACCTCACCGTCCGGGTCGAGGCGGACGGCTGGCGACGGCAGGGCGAGCTGCCCGGCCTGCTCGCGGGCGTCCGGGCCCTCGTCGTGAGGAACCGCACGCGCGTCGACCGCGAGCTGCTGGAGAAGTGCGGCTCGCTGCGGGTGGTCGCGCGCGCCGGGGTCGGGCTGGACAACATCGACGTGGACGCCGCCAACGAGTTGGGCGTCGTGGTCGTCGCACCACTCGGCGCGAACGCGGTCAGCGTCGCCGAGCACACCCTCGGGCTGGCTCTCGCCGTCGCCCGGCGCACGGTGCCGCTCGACCGCGAGACGCGGTCCGGCGGCTGGCGGCGTACCCCGGGACGCGAGCTGTCGGGGCGCACCTGGGGACTGCTCGGGTTCGGCGCGACCGCGCGCGCGGTGGCGAGGCTCGCGCGGGCGCTGTCGATGACGGTGCTCGCGTACGACCCCTACGTGCCGGCGGCCGACGCCGTCACGGCGGGCGTGACGCCGGCCGGCCTCGACGAGGTCGTGGCCGGAGCGGACGTACTGAGCGTGCACCTGCCCGCGACGGCCGAGACCCGCGGGCTCGTCGGCGCCGAGCTGCTGGCGCGGATGAAGCCGGACGCGATCCTCGTCAACGTCGGCCGGGGCGACCTGGTCGACGAGGACGCGCTCGCCGACGCTCTCGTCGCCGGGCGGCCCGGCGGTGCCGCACTCGACGTCCGCGCGTCGGAACCACCCGTGCCCGGGCGGCTGGAGACCCTCGACAACGTGGTGCTGTCGCCACATGTCGCCGGCATCACCGCCGAGAGCCAGCACCGGATCGCCGACGTGCTCGCGACCGACATCCGGGCGGTGCTCTCCGGTGCGCCCGCGCGCGCGGCCGTCGGCACGGTGAAGGAGGCGAAGCCATGACCGAGGGACTGACGGCGGGCGGCGCGCGGACGCTCGCCACATCGTTGCTCGCCGCGACCGGCGTGCCGGGCGACGAGGCGGAGGAGACCGCCGCCGCGATCGTCCTCGGCGACCTCTGGGGCGTGCCGTCGCACGGCCTGATGCGGCTGCCGTACTACCTGACCCGGCTCGTCGCGGGAGGCCACGACCCGCACGCGGAGATGCGCACGGTGCAGGACACCGGCCCGCTCGTGACGGTGGACGGCGGCGGCGGCCTCGGTCACTGGCAGCTGTGGCGCGCGGGCCGTACCGCCGCGGAACGCTGCCGCAGGTACGGCGTCGCCGCGGTGAGCGTCGCCAACTCCGGGCACTGCGGCGCGCTCGGCATCTACACGCTGCCCGCCGTCAGGGACGGCGTCGTCGCGCTGGCGTTCTCCAACGGCCCGGCGTTCATGCCGGCGTGGGGCGGCGACCGTCCGGTCGTGTCGACCAGCCCGGTCGCCGCCGGTTTCCCTCTCGCGGACGGACACGCGATCGTCGATCTCGCGCTCAGCACGGTGGCGCGCGGCAAGATCGCGATGCACGCCCGTGAGGACAAGGAACTACCCGCGGGGTGGGCACTCGACCGGCAGGGCCGCCCGACCACCGACCCGCACGAGGGTCTGGCCGGGATGGTCGCGCCGCTCGGCGGCGCGAAGGGGTTCGCGCTGGCGTTCCTGGTGGAGGCGCTCACCGGCGGCCTGGTCGGGCCCGCGCTGTCGACCGACGTCCGCGACATGTTCGCCGCCGACGACGCCGCCAAGCCCCAGGGCGTCTCGCACCTGGTCCTGGCGATCGACCCGGCCCGTACGTCGCCGGACGGCGACCCGCGGCGGAGGCTGGACGCGTTCGCCGAGTCCGTCCGCACCACCGGCGGCCGCGTCCCCGGCGCAGCCCGGCGGGACCCGCGGGACATTCCCGACGACCACCCGGTGACGATCTCCGACGCGCTGCGCGCCGAGCTGGCCGACTGGGCCGAGCGCCTCGGCGTCGGCGGCTGACGGCGGACAAAGAAGAACCACCTCTTCTCGCCCCGAGAGAGAAGAGGTGGTGCCGCCTACTATACGCACGGTGACCGGCGGATCACCATAGCTTTCCAGAAATCACTCAGCGGCCGTACACGCGGATCTCGCTGACGGCCACCATCGCCCGCCGGTCGCCCTTGCGGACGTCGTCGATGGTCAGGGTCACCGTGCGGGAGGTGAGCGGCGTCCGCAGCTGCTGCGTCGCCCAGCGCGGGTGCGGTGTGCCGAGGCTCTGCTTCACCGGGGTGGTGCCGACGTACCAGGTGACGGCCGTCGGGGCGCCGTTCTCGGCGAACCGGTTCGCCTTGCTGGTGCGGTCCCTGGCGGCCCAGCCAGGCACCAGCGCGAGCCGGGTCACCTGCACCGGTTTCGCGAAGGTGAGGGTGACCCGCTGCTTGCGGCCGTCGCCTGGGCACCGCCAGGCCGTCGAGGTCTTGCCGTCGACCAGGTGCGCGGCCCCGAACGTCACCGGGTGGCCCGCGGAGTCGACGCTCGCCGGCGCCGAGCAGGACGCGGAGTACTTCGA
>JAFMQP010000221.1 GCA_017354575.1 Acidothermales bacterium
GGGCGTGGACGTCCGGTTCTTCAGAAATCGTTTCTGGGAGCGCCTGGCGGTGAACGTCGGGATCGTCCTGGTGCTCGGGGCGTTCTACCTGAGGTTCCTGAAGGGTACGTGAGCGGAGCCGGCTCCCGGCCGGACGCGATGTGCGCGCAGAGCTCGTGCGCCGAGCGCCATGCCTTCGCGGCTCGGCCGCGAGCGCGGAGGCTGTGGACGCTTCGCCGACCTTGCCCCTCTCTCGTCCGCTGTCAGCGTGCCACAGCGCCGCGCTCAGTTGGGCAAGGGACCGTCGGCGGCGTTCGCGGCGCGCAGGGTACGCATCGCATCGGCCAGTGCCGTGGCCGCGTCGGGGCCGAGCGGGTCGAGGACGCGGCGTCGCAGGATCTCCGCGCACTCCTTGCGGGCATGCTCGGCGAGGTCGCGGCCGCGGTCGGTGAGAGCGCACTGCACCACCCGGCGGTCACTGGCGCTCGGGACGCGCTCGATGAGCCCGGCGTCGACGAGGCGGTCGGCGACCTTGGTGAACCCGCCGCTGCTCAACGCCGCCTCCCCGGCCAGCCGGGTCATCGGCATCCGGTTGCCCGGCGTGCGGACCAGCCGCAGCAGGATGTCGAACGGTGCGGGCGCGAGGCCGCAGCGCTCCCGGATCTCCGTCATCAGGCCCCGCTGGGTGGCGAGGTAGCCCTCGATCACGAGACCCCACCACGTCACCACCTCGTCGTCGCTCGCCATGGTGGCATCGTATCCAGAAATCTCGCTCGGGAATATCTTGCGCGGAAGATAGTTCCTGGCTAGCGTCGAGACGAGAAAGCCGAGGAGGCTGACGATGACCCTCGCCACGAGCGGACTCCACCACGTCACCGCGATCGCAGGTGACCCCCAGCGCAACGTCGACTTCTACCTGAAGGCGCTCGGCCTCCGGTTGGTGAAGACGACCGTGAACTTCGACGACCCGGGCACCTACCACCTCTACTACGGCGACGGGTCGGGCCGGCCCGGCAGCCTGTTGACCTTCTTCCCCTGGCGTGGCGCACCGTCCGGCCGCCGGGGCACGGGGCAGGCGACGACGACATCGTTCTCGGTGCCCGAGGCGTCCATCGGCTGGTGGCAGCGGCACCTCGCCGACCTCGGCGTGGACGTGGGCAAGGCCCGCAGCCGCGACGACGAGGACGTGCTCACCTTCAGCGACCCCGACGGCCTCGCGATCGCGCTCGTGGCGCACCCGCAGGGCGACCCGCGCGCGCCGTGGGACTCCGCGTTCGTGCCGGCCGAGCACGCGGTGCGCGGGCTGCACTCGGTGACGCTGTCGGTCGTCCGCGAGGACGCGACCCTCGGCCTGCTCACCGAGATGGGCCTGCACCACGCGAGCGACGACGGCAACAGGATCCGGTACGCCGCCGGTGACGGCGGGCCCGGCGCGTTCGTCGACGTGCTCGTCACCCCGGACGCGCCCGAGGGCCTGGTCGCCGCGGGCACCGTCCACCACGTCGCCTGGCGGGCACCGGACGGCGCGACCCAGCGCGCCTGGCGCGAGGAGCTGGTCGGCCAGGGCGTGCATGTCACCGGCATCCGCGACCGGCAGTACTTCACGTCCATCTACTTCCGCGAGCCGAGCGGCACGCTGCTCGAGATCGCGACGGACGCACCGGGCTTCGCCGTCGACGAGCCGCTGCTCGAGCTCGGTCGCGCGCTCAAGCTGCCGCCGTGGCTGGAGCCGAGCCGGGAGCAGATCGAGGCGGCGCTGCCCAAGCTGAACCTGCCCGGTCTCGACGAGGAGCCGCCGGTCGCGGCGCGGCAGGCGACCGATGAGTGAGCCCGCGTTCGCGTACCGCCTGCTGCCGGGAGCCGGCACCGGGCCCGTGCTCGTCGTCCTGCACGGCACGGGCGGCGCACCGGAGGACCTGCTGCCCGTGGTGCACCAGCTGTGCCCGGACGCCCCGGTGCTCGCGCCGGTGGGGCAGGTGACGGAGCACGGCATGCGCCGGTGGTTCCGGCGGCTGGCCGAGGGTGTCTTCGACACCGAGGACGTGATCGCGCGCGCCGGACAGCTGGCCGACTTCCTGCGGTCGGCACGCGCGAGGCACGGGCTCGGCGGCCGCCCGCTCGTGGCCGTCGGCTTCTCGAACGGCGCTAACATCGCGGCCGCGGTGACGCTGCTGCGTCCGGACGCGCTCACCCGCGCGGTGCTGTTCAACGCGATGCTGCCGGTACCCGACCCGCCGCGGCTCGACCTCACCGGCACCCGGGTGCTGCTCTCCAACGGGCGGCGTGACCCGATGGCGCCGGTCGACTCGGCCGAACGCCTCGTGGCGCTGCTGCGTGAACGGTCGGCGGACGTCCGCGAGCACTGGCACCCCGGCGGACACCAGCTGACCCTCGACGGCGTGGCTGCCGCGAAGCGTTGGCTGAGCGACGAGCTCACGGGGGTCGGTGGCACGAGCTGACCTCGGCAGGGCAGACTCGCGTCAGGACGTTCGAGACGGAGCCGTGAGTGAGAGCCGCCCCAGAAGCACAGCGCAGGCTGATCGACCTGCAGGAGCTCGACAGCACGCTCGACCGGTTGGCGCACCGGCGCGGGACGTTGCCCGAGATCGCCCGCGCCGCGGAGCTGACCGACCGGCTCACCAAGCTGCGTGACGAGGTCGTCGCGGCGGAGACGAACCAGTCCGACCTGCAGCGCGAGCAGCGCAAGGCCGACACCGACGTCGAGCAGGTCCGCACCCGCGCCTCGCGGGACCAGCAGCGGCTCGACACCGGCGGCGTCGCGTCGCCGAAGGAGCTGGAGAACCTCCAGTCCGAGATCGGGTCGCTGCGCAAGCGGCAGGCCGACCTCGAGGAGGTCGAGCTGGAGATCATGGAACGCCTGGAGGAGGCCGGCAGCCGGGTCGCCGAGCTGGCCACCGAACGGGACGCCGCCGAGAGCGAGCTGAGCAGCGTCGAGGCCGCCAGGGACGAGGTGTTCCAGCAGATCGACGCCGAACGGGAGCAGGTGGCCGCCGAACGCGCGGGCGTCGCCGCGGACGTCCCGGACGACCTGCGGACGCTCTACGAGAAGCTGCGCCAGCAGTTCGGCGGCGTCGGTGCCGCGCTGCTCGACGGCAACCGGTGCGGCGGCTGCCATCTCGCGCTCAACCCGGCCGAGCTCGCGCGCGTCCGTGGCGCGCCGGACGACGAGGTCGTCCGCTGCGACGAGTGCCGCCGGATCATCGTCCGATGAGCGGGCGCTGATGAGGCTGCGGGTCGAGGCGGACGGCGGGTCGCGCGGCAACCCGGGTCCGGCGGGTTACGGCGCCGTCGTGCGGGACGCCGACAGCGGCGAGGTGCTCGCGGAGGCGTCCGAGTCGATCGGCGTCGCCACCAACAACGTCGCCGAGTACCGCGGCCTGGTCGCCGGGCTCACCGCCGCCAGGGACGTCGACGCGGACGCCGACGTCGAGGTCGCGATGGACTCCAAGCTCGTCGTCGAGCAGATGCGTGGGCGCTGGCAGGTCAAGCACCCGGATCTCCGGCCGCTCGCCGTCGAGGCGCGCAGGCTCGCGAGCGGGTTCGGCTCGGTGAGCTACGACTGGGTGCCCAGGGCACGGAACGCGCACGCCGACCGGCTCGCGAACGAGGCGATGGACGCCGCCGTCGGCACCGGGACGTCCCGGCCCGCACCGCCGACGGCGTTGCCCGACGGCGGGCCCGCGGACGAGCGGGAGAACGCGCGCACGTTCGTGCCCCCGCAGTTGGGCACCCCCACCCGCACGGTCCTGCTGCGGCACGGCCAGACCGCCGCGGCCCGCGACGGCTGGTTCAACGGCAGCGGTGACGAACCGCTGACCGACGAGGGTCGCGCGCAGGCGGCGGCGGTCACCGACGTGCTCGCCGCGGGCGAGCGCGTCGACGCCGTGGTCGCGTCACCGCTGCGCCGGGCCAGGGAGACGGCCGACATCGTCGCGGCCAAGCTCGACCTGCCGGTGCGCGAGGAGGAGGACCTGCGCGAGGCGGCCTTCGGCGAGTGGGAGGGGCTGGCGATAAGCGACATCGCCGCCCGCTTCCCCGGTGAGCTGGAGCGGTGGATCAGCGACCCCGGCGCGCGCCCGCCGGGCGGTGAGAGCATGCGCGACGTACGCCGCCGCGCGGCCCGCGCCCGCGACAAGATACTCGCCCGGTACCCGAAGAAGACCGTCCTCGTCGTGGCGCACGGGATGCTGCTCGCGGTGCTCATCTCGGTCGCGCTCGACGTGCCGGTCGAGGTCGTCTACCGGCTCAGGATCGAGACCACCGCGCTGTCGTCCGTCGACTGGTACGCCGGGGGTTACGCGCGGCTCACCTCGTTCAACGACACGACGCACCTGATCACGCCGTAGATGAGCGGCGGCTGGCCGGCCGAGACGGTCGGTGTGGTCCTGCTGGTGGCCGTCCTCGCGTTCGCGATCACCCGGCCACGGCGGCTGCCGGAAGCGGTCGCGGCCGTGCCCGCCGCCGCGATCGCGCTCGCGCTCGGCCTGGTGTCCCCGCACCTGGCCGCGGGCCGCGCGCGCGAGCTGCTGCCCACGCTCGGCTTCCTCGCGGCGGTCCTCGTGCTCGCGCACCTCGTCGACCGCGAGGGCGTTTTCGAGTGGCTCGGCGAGCGGCTGGCCCGCTCGAGCCGTGGCCGTCCGCGCCGGTTGTTGGTGCTGACCTTCGCCGCGTCGGCCGGCACCACGGCCGTGCTCAGTCTGGACGCGACGGTCGTGCTGTTCACGCCCGTGGTGTTCGCGACGGCCAGCACGTTGCGGCTGCGGGCGAGGCCGCACGTCTATGCGTGCACGCACCTGGCCAACTCCGCGTCGACGCTGCTGCCGGTGTCGAACCTGACCAACCTGCTCGCGTTCGGCGTCACGGGCCTGAGCTTCCTGTCGTTCACCGGGCTGATGGCGATGCCGTGGCTCGCGGCGATCGCCGTCGAGCTGGCCGTGTTCCTGCGCTTCTTCGCCACCGACCTCGTCGGCACGGACGGCGACGCCGAGCCGTCGCCGTCGTGTCACGGCACGCCGGCGTTCGCGCTCGCTGTCCTCGCCGCGGTGCTCGCCGGGTTCGCGCTGACCTCGCCGGCGGGCCTGCCGCCGGTGTGGACGGCCGCGGCGGGCGCGCTCGTGCTCGCCGTCCGCGGCCTCGTCCGCGGCACGGTCACGTGGCGCGCCGTCCTCGCCGAGACGGCGCCGCTGTTCCTGCTCTTCGTGCTGGCGCTCGCGATCGTCGTCCAGGCGGTGGTCGGCAACGGGCTCGGCGACGTGCTCACCGCGGTGGTGCCGCGCGCGCCCGGGCTCGGGAGCCTGCTGGCGACGGCGGCGGTGGCGGCGGTGCTCGCCAACCTGGTGAACAACCTGCCGGCGACGCTGGTGCTGTTGTCGGTGCTCGGCCCGCATCCCCACCCGGGCGTGGTGCTGGCCATGCTGCTCGGCGTCAACATCGGGCCGAACGCGACGTACGTGGGCTCGTTGGCGACGCTGCTGTGGCGCCGCGTGCTCGCCCGGCGCGGCGCGACGCCGGGACTGCGCGAGTTCCTCACCCTCGGCGCGTGGACCGTCCCCGCGACGCTCGTGGCCGCCGTCGTCATGCTCTGGCTCGCGCTCCTCGTGACCGGCAGGATGGGCGCATGACGAGGGTGGTCGTGTGGGTGAGCGAGGGCACCTGGGAGGGCTGCGTGGACGCGGCCGCCCGGCTCGCTCCGCCGGACGCGGACGTCACCTTGCTGCACGTGACCGACGCGGAGGTGGTCGCCGCGGCCTCCGGTGCGTTCGAGGGGCTGCTCGGCCGCGGCCGGCACGACCCGGGGGAGGCCGTGCGCGAGCTCGCCGGTCCCGCCGAGCGACGGCTGCTCGCGGACGCCGCACGCCGGCTCGGGCGTCCGGTGCGGACCGAGGTGCGCACCGGCGCTGTCGAGCGCGAGGTAACGGCGGCGTGCGAGGGCGCGGACCTGCTGGTCTGCGCGCGCGACGGACGCCGCGACCGGCTCGGCCCGCCCAGCCTCGGTCACCACACCAGGTTCGTCGTCGACCACGCGCCCTGCGCCGTCCTGCTCGTCTGGCCGGACCAGGCGCCGGGCCTCGACTCCATCCCGCCCGAGCCGCCGCACCCGCCGCACCACCGGCCGGGCCCGCCGCGCCCGCCGGGCCTGCCGCCTCCTTGAGCGCCGATGCACGCGCTCACCACCGTCGTCTCCACGCGTCACGTCCCGCGGCTGCTCGGCTCGATGCTGCTCGGCCGGCTGCCCACGGGGATGGCCGCGCTCGCCGTGGTGCTCGTCGTCCGCGGGCAGGGCGCCGACTACGCGGTCGCCGGTGTGCTTGCCGGTGTGTACGCGGCCGGCCAGGCGGTCGGTGCGCCGGTGCTGGCGCGGGCCGTCGACCGGTGGCGGCAGACGCCGCCGCTGCTCGTCGGCGCGCTGGCGTCCGCCGCCGGGTTCTTGGTGTTCGGGCTCGTGGCCGTCACCGCGCATCCGCTGGCCTCCGGGCTCGCGGTGCTCGTGGCCGGTGCCGCGACACCGCCGATCGAGCCGTGCCTGCGGGTGCTCTGGTCGGACCTGCTGCCCGACGGCGTCGTGCATGCGGCCTACTCGCTCGACACGGCCTCGCAGGAGCTCATCTTCACGTTCGGGCCGTTGCTGGTGCTCGGCGCGGTGGCGGTGGGCGGCCCGACGGCGGGCGCCGGGTCGGCGGGCGTCGTCGGCCTGGTCGGCAC
>JAFMQP010000222.1 GCA_017354575.1 Acidothermales bacterium
CCACGGGTGCGGAACTCCCGGTCGAGATGCTCACCGAGATCGGCGACCACCTCACACCGAACGGCCGGGTCTACCTGCCGACCGCGAGCATCCAGGACGAGGACGCCGTGCTCGCCGCGGCCCGCCGCGTCTTCAGGGACGCGATGCGGCCGGTCGCGAGCCGCAGCTTCCCGCTGCCGGACGCGGTCACCAAGGCCCACGACGTGGCACGGCTGGTCTCGGACCGCGTCATCCACCTGTCCCACCGCGGCAGCCGGATGTTCTGGAAGCTCACCATCTGGTGCTGCGGCTCCGCGTCCTTCGCCGGCTAGCGCACCTGGCCCCGCAGCGCGGCGGTGCGGATCGCGGCGAGGCTGCCGACGGCGCCGCAGGCGAGGAGTGCGGCGCTGGCGGTGCGGAAGCCCTGGGCGAAGACGGCGGTTGGCTCAGTGCGTGTCCGGTGAGGCCGACGGCGGGTGGGATGACGGCGACGGCGAGTAGTCCGGCGGCGGCCACCCCGACCGAGCCGCAGGCCACGGCGGCGGCGCCGGTGGGGCCGCCGGGCAGTTCGGTGAGGGCGTAGGTGATCCCGGCCAGTGCCGCGGCGGCGAGGGACGGCGCGAGCACCGCGAGCGCCTGCCCGGTCCAACGTTTTCCGGACGTAGGCTGCCCGTGTGCCACCACGTCCGCGCTCCGCGATCCTCACCGTCGACGACGACCCGAGCGTGTCCCGCGCCGTCGCCAGGGACCTGCGGCGTCGCTACGGCGAGACCCACCGCATCGTCCGGGCCGAGTCGGGTGAGCAGGCGCTCGCGGCGCTGCGGGAGATGAAGCTGCGCGGCGAGGTCGTGGCGATCCTGCTCGCCGACTACCGGATGCCGCAGATGAGCGGCCTGGAGTTCCTCGAGGCCGCGATGGACCTCTACCCCGCCGCGCGCCGCGTCCTGCTCACCGCCTACGCGGACACCGGCGCCGCGATCGAGGCGATCAACGTCGTCGACCTCGACTACTACATGCTCAAGCCGTGGGACCCGCCGGAGGAGAAGCTCTACCCGGTGATCGACGCCCAGCTCGACGCCTGGGCCACCGCCGACCACAGGCCCGTCGTCGAGACCAAGGTCGTCGGGCACAGGTGGTCGGCGCGGTCGGCGGACGTGCGCGAGTTCCTCGCCCGCAACCAGGTGCCGTACCGCTGGTACTCGGTCGAGACACCCGAGGGGCGCCGCCTGCTGGACGCCGCCGGCGCCGACGGCCGCGAGCTGCCGCTCGTCGTCAGCCCGGACGGCACCCCGCTCGTCGCACCCGCCGACGCCCAGCTCGCGGAGCACGTCGGGCTGGCCACGGCTCCGGGACGCGACTTCTACGACGTCGTCGTGATCGGCGGCGGCCCGGCGGGGCTCGGCGCGGCCGTGTACGGCGCGTCCGAGGGGCTGCGCACCGTCCTGGTCGAGCGCACGGCGACCGGCGGGCAGGCGGGGCAGAGCTCACGGATCGAGAACTACCTCGGCTTCCCCGACGGCGTCTCCGGCGGCCAGCTCACCGACCGCGCACGCCGCCAGGCCGTGCGGTTCGGCGCCGAGCTGCTGACCACCCGGGACGTCGTCGGGCTGGAGGCCAACGGGTCCGCGCGTACCGTCCGGTTCGCCGACGGCGGGTCGATCGACGCGCACACCGTCATCCTCGCCACCGGTGTCACCTACCGGCAGCTCCCGGCGAGCGGCTGCGACGAGCTGACCGGGCGCGGCGTGTACTACGGATCGGCGCTCACCCAGGCGGACGGCTGCAGGGAGAAGGACGTCTACATCGTCGGCGGCGCGAACTCGGCCGGGCAGGCCGCTGCGTACCTCGCCCGCACCGCCCGCTCGGTGACGCTGCTCGTCCGCGGCAAGACGCTCGAGACGTCGATGTCGTACTACCTGATCCAGCAGCTCGGCCAGAGCGACAACATCCACGTCCGGACGTGCACCGAGGTCTCCGGCGTGCACGGCGAGGGGCACCTGGAGGGCCTGACCCTGCGCGACGCCGCCACCGGCGAGTCCGAGACGGCGTCGGCCGAGTACCTGTTCGTGTTCATCGGCGCGGCCCCGCGGACGGACTGGCTGGACGGGACGGTGGCCCGCGACGAGCGCGGCTTCGTCCTCGCCGGCCCCGACCTCGCGCCGGGCGGCGGGCTGCCGCCGGGATGGTTACTCGACCGTCCGCCGTTGCACCTGGAGACGAGCGTCCCCGGCGTCTTCGCGGCCGGCGACGTGCGAGCCGAGTCGGCCAAGCGCGTCGCGTCCGCGGTCGGCGAGGGCGCGATGGCGGTGCTGCTCGTCCACCGTTACCTCGAGGGGTTGGCATGACCGAGCGTCTTCCGTGCGACGTCGACGAGCTGCGCACGCTGTTCCTGTTCGAGAAGCTGTCCGACGAGCAGCTCGCGTGGCTCTGTCAACGCGGGCACGTCGAGACGCACGAGCCCGGCGTCGTCGTCGCGGAAGGCGAGCCCGCCACGTGCTTCTACGTCCTGCTCGACGGCAAGATCGCGCTGTCGCGCCGGGTGGGCGGCCAGGAGGTCGAGACCACCCGCACCGACCAGCGCGGCGCGTACGCGGGCGCGTGGACGGCGTTCCTGGAGGACGGGTCGACGAGCACCTACGGCGCCACCGTGCGGGCGCTCGCCCCGACCCGCTTCTACACCCTCGGCGCGGAGGACTTCGCCGAGCTGATGCGGCAGTGGTTCCCGATGGCGCTGCACCTGCTCGAGGGCGTGTTCTACGGCAACCGGCGGACCCAGCAGGTCATCGGGCAGCGCGAGCAGCTGCTCGCGCTCGGCTCGCTGTCGGCCGGGCTCACCCACGAGCTCAACAACCCGGCGGCGGCCGCGGTGCGGGCGGCGTCCTCGCTACGCGACCGCGTCGCCGGCATGCGCCACAAGCTCGCGATGATCGCAGGCGGCGACTGGGACCGCCGCCGGCTCGCGCCGCTCATCGAACTGCAGGAACGCGCCGTCGAACAGGTGGCGAAGGCCCCGGAGCTGACGCCGCTCGAGGCGTCCGACCGCGAGGACGAGCTAGTCGAGTGGTTCGACGACCACGGCATCAGCGGCGGGTACGAGATCGCGCCGACGTTCGTCCAGGCCGGACTGGACGTGGCTTGGCTGGACCAGGTGCTCCTCCTCGTCGACGACGGGATGCTCGAGGGCGCGGTGCGGTGGCTCAACTACACGATCGAGTCCGAGCTGCTGATGGCCGAGATCGAGGACGCCACCACGCGCATCTCGACGCTCGTCGGCGCCGCGAAGCAGTACTCGCAGATGGACCGCTCGCCGCACCAGGTGCTCGACGTGCACGAGCTGCTCGACAGCACGCTGGTGATGATGAGCCGCAAGATCGGCGACGTCCGCGTGGTCAAGGAGTACGACCGGACGCTGCCGCGGATCCCCGTCTACGGCGCCGAGCTGAACCAGGTGTGGACGAACCTCGTCGACAACGCGCTGCAGGCGATGGACGGCGCGGGCACGCTGACGATACGGACGTCCCTCGTCGGCGACCGCGTGCAGGTCGAGATCGCCGACACCGGGCCGGGCATCCCCGAGGACGTCGTGGGCCGGATCTTCGACCCGTTCTTCACCACGAAGCCGGTCGGTGAGGGCACCGGCCTGGGCCTGGACATCTCCTGGCGGATCGTCGTCAAGAAGCACCACGGCGACCTCACCGTCGAGTCCCGGCCCGGCGACACCAGGTTCCGCGTGCTCCTGCCCCTTCGCGACGGCGCCGGGGCCGACGCCGCCGCCGGCCCGCCGCCCCTGCCGCCGCCAGCCCCCTCGTCACCGGCCAGGTGAACGCGAGCCGTGTGAAGGGATACCGGACGGCCCGCGGGGTACGGTGACGACGGGAGGCGGTGGCGTGCTGGGTGTGCTGCTGGCGCTGCTCGCGGCGGGGGCGAACGCGGCCGCGTCGGTGCTGCAACGTGCCGCGGCGCGTCGCGAGCCGGACAGCCGCGCGTTCTCGATCGGACTGCTCTGGGACCTCGCCCACCGCCCCGTCTGGATCGCCGGGATCGGCACCATCGTGGTGGGGTTCCTGCTGCAGGCGGCCGCGCTCGGCAACGGCGCCATCGCCTTGGTCCAGCCGCTGCTCGTGCTCGAGCTGCCGTTCACCCTGGTGCTCGCTTCGCGGGTGTTCGCGGGCGGCCTCACCGCCCGCGAATGGCAGGCGATCGCGGCGATGGCCGCCGGCCTGGCAGCCCTGTTGGTCGGGCTCGCACCAAGCGACGAGGGCGTCGCGGCGGCCGGCCTGTTCCGCTGGGTCACCGGCCTGGTCGTCACCCTCGCGGTCGTCGCGCTCCTCGTGGTGCTCGGCCTGCGCGGGCACGGCAGCCGGCGCGCGGTGCTGCTCGGTGCCGCCACCGGGCTCGACTTCGGCCTCACCGCCGTGCTCGTCAAGGTCGTCACCGCCGCCTACGCCCAGGGCATCGCGACGGTGTTCGCCACCTGGCAGACCTACCTCATCATCGTCACCGGCCCCGGCGGGTTCTTCCTGCTCCAGAACGCCCTCGAGGCGGGCAGCCTGGTCGCGAGCCAGCCCGCGATGACGCTGACGAACCCGGCGGCCGCCATCGCCTGGGGGATCGCGATACTCGGCGAGCCCGTCCGCTCCGGCGCATGGCTGGTGCTGGCGTTCGCCGGTGCCGGGGCGATTGCGGGAGGCACCGTGCTGCTGGCACGATCGGAGTTGTTCCACACCCACCACGGCATGCCGCCGCCCTCACCGCGCGGCCGACCATCAGCTCAGACCGACGGGATCGCATGACGGACACGGTGCGTCGCCAGGCCATGTGGGGCCCTGATTCACGAGTTCACTCCCGCGTCGCCCGGCGTCCACTGCCTCATCGCCCGCCGAACACGGGCCGTCGCGAGGATCGTCCCGGCAACCACGGCGTCTAAGCGAATGGCGACTTGGCCGGTGCGGATCGCGTTCGTCACCGAATCGTGGCACCCGTCGACGGACGGGGTGGTGACGCGGCTCTCCGCCACGGTTCGGGAGCTGCACCGGCGCGGGCACGACGTGCTCGTCATCGCCCCGCGCGGTGACGCCGGCGACTTCGCCGGCGCGGAAGTGCGCGAGGTGCCCACCTTCAGGATCGGGTTCGTCTACGGCGGACGCCCGTGGGGACTGCCCCTGCCCCGCGTCGCCCGCTTCCTCCGCGACTTCCGGCCGGACCTCGTGCACGTGGTCAACCCGGTGCTCCTCGGCATCGCCGGCGTGTGGGCGGCCCAGCGGGCCGGGATCCCGCTGGTCGCGTCCTACCACACGGACGTGGCCCGCTACGCGGGCTTCTACCACCTCAGCAACCTCCAACCGTTGATCCGCCGGGTCGTGGGCGCACTGCACCGCCGTGCGGTCATCAACCTGGCCACGTCCAGCCAGCGGTGCGCCGAGCTGCGTGCCGTGGGCGCCCCGGACGTTCGGCTGTGGCGTCGTGGCGTCGACCTGGACCTGTTCAACCCGAGGCACCGCACCCGGCCGTCCCACGACAACGGCGCCCGGCGGCGGGTCAACGCGCTGTACGTCGGCCGCCTCGGCCAGGAGAAGAGCATCCACCGCCTGGCCCCGCTGGTCGAGCCCACGGGCCGCGTCGACCTGACGCTGGTAGGTGACGGGCCCGACCGCGAGCGGCTGTCCGAACGGTTCGCCTCCGCCCCGGTCACCTTCGCCGGGACGCTGCACGGCGCGGCACTCGCCGAGACGTACGCGAACGCCGACCTGTTCGTCTTCCCGTCCACCACCGAGACGCTCGGCCTCGTCCTGCTCGAGGCCCTGGCCTCGGGTGTGCCGGTGGTCACCGCCGACACCCCCGCCAGCCGTGAGATGACAGGCGACTGTCCCGCCTGCCGGCTCTTCCCGCCGGACCGGCCCGACCGGCTCACCGCCGCCGTCGACGACCTGCTCGCCTCGGCGTCCCCCGGCCAGCTGGCCGCGGCGGCCCGGGCCGAGGCGGAACGGTGGAGCTGGCGGGCCGCCACCGACGAGCTGCTCGCCCACTACGCGGACGCCTGCGCGACCCGGCACCACGGGACGCGCGCCGCGCAGTCGGCTACCGCGGCCGCCGTCCCGGGGTACGCGGCGGGTCAGACCGCGCGGCAGAGCGCCATCAGGGACACGCCGAACGGCGGGTCCACGTAACGCTGCAACGTGGCCTCGAACCCGAAGACGGACAGCAGTACGCGGTTCACCGGCGCCGGTGGGGTGTCGAGGTGCGCGTCGACGCCGTTCCCCGTCGTGGGCGCGACGCGTTGCCGCGCCCGGTCGAACAGCCGCACCGCGACGGCGGGCGGGAACAGCAGCGAGTTGAAGTACGCGAGCCGGTCGATCTGCAGGCCACCCGCACGCGTCAGCGCGTCGGCGAGTTGCGCCCGGCGGTACCTGCGGTAGTGGCCGTTGTTCACGTCGTGCTGGCTCCACAGCAGCTGGTACGCGGGGACCGTCAGGACCAGACGGCCCCCGGGCACGAGCGCGGCCCTGAGCCCCCGCAGCGCGGCGACGTCGTCCTCGATGTGCTCGACGACGTCGAACGCCGTCACCAGGTCGAAGACCTCGCCGTCGCGCAGGTCGTCGGGCACCCGGCCGGTGCGGACGGTCACGGCACCGGCGTGCCGGCGCCGGCAGTACTCCACCGCGTGTTCCGAGTCGTCGATCGCCGTGACGCTGCCTAACTCGCGCAGCATGTCGACCATCT
>JAFMQP010000223.1 GCA_017354575.1 Acidothermales bacterium
GGGCCGGGTGGCGGAGCCGGGTGAGGCGGTCCCGGATCTTGCGGCGGGCGACGGCCTGGCGGCGGCTGTACATGGTGCGGGCGTACGCGGCGAGGTGGCTCGCCGGCGCCCGGCCGGTGCCGGTGAGCTCGTAGCCGTACGCGCGCAGCCTGCGGCCGAGTACGGTCTCGCACAGCTGGATCTCCCACGGTTCCAGCTCCTGCTGCCAGCGTGCCACCGACTCGTCCGACAGGTCGGCGTGCGTCTGCGTGTGCCACTTCTTGAACTTCGGCACCGCGATCTGCGCCACCTCCTTCGGCGTCGTCATCGCGTCGTCGAACTCCTCGCCGAGGAACACGCACAGCTTGCTCAGCTCGCCGTGCGGGTCGGCGACGAGGTCCTCGTAGCGGATCTGGTGGAACGTGTCGGACGGCAGGCCGCGCGCGTACCGCCGGCAGTTGTCGAACGCCATCGCCCATTCCGCGACCGCGCCGTAGGTGCCGTACTCCCACCACGGCATCCGCTTGAGCGACGCGACGCACGCGCGGCCGTCCCGGACGACCTGGATGAACTGCGCGTCCGGGAACATCTGCCGGACGAACGGCAGGTAGTGGTGGTACGCCGGGCGCTTGTCGCCCCAGCGCGGCTTGCCGAACCGCTCGGCGTACGCCCGGAACACCGCCGCCAGCGCCGAGCCGACCGTCGGCGGCGCGGCGACTACGAGCTCGACGACGTCGTCCGGCTTCAGCCGGAAGTCGCGGAACTGGGTGCTCTGCTTCTTGGTACCGATGATCGCCGCGGCGACCTTGCGCCGGTTCTCCGCCTCCCGCAGGTCGCCGAACTGGTCGCGACCGGTGTAGACGGGCAGCACGAACCGGTTCTCCGGCGGGATGGCGATACGCGGGTGGGCGTGGAGCATCAGTTGCAGCAGCGTCGTCCCGGATCGCGGGCAGCCCAGAATGAAGATCGGACGATCCCGATGCGTTCCGATGACGGCCTCCACCTGTCAAGGGTCAAGACATCCCAATTAGCCGGCAAGGGTAGTCATCCCCGGTTTGCGGTCCGTTTCCCACCCCGCCCGGCGGCGTTCGGTCATCCCGGCGGATGACGGTCCCTACGAATCCAGATGGAGGCACGTCTGGCTCTCGGGCTGACGCCCCGGAGCCCGGCGGCGGCCAGCATTGTCGATCGTGACCGTCGACGCCTCCAGCCCCGTTCTCGACTGCCGTGGGCTCGTCAAGTCGTTCGGGCCGACGAGGGCACTCGCCGGCGTCGGTTTCGCCGTGCATGCCGGGGAGGCGGCCGCCGTGATGGGACCGAGCGGTTCCGGCAAGTCCACGTTGCTGCATTGTGCCGCGGGCATCCTGCGGCCGGACGCGGGCGAGGTGCGGCTGCACGGCGAGCGCATCGACGAGCTGAACGAGGAACGCCGGAGCGCGCTGCGGCGGACGGCGTTCGGCTTCGTGTTCCAGTTCGGGCAGCTGCTGCCGGAGCTTCCGGCGGACGAGAACGTCGCGATGCCGCTGCTGCTCGACGGCGTCGGCCGCGCGGACGCCGTGGCACGGGCGCGCGCCTGGTTCGGGCCTCTCGGCATCGGTGGGCTGGAGCGGCGTCGCCCCGGCGAGCTCTCCGGCGGGCAGGGCCAGCGGGTGGCGATCGCGCGTGCCCTCGTCGCCCGGCCCGCGGTGGTGTTCGCCGACGAGCCGACCGGCTCGCTCGACCAGGCGACCGGCCAGGAGACCATGGCCGTGCTGGTCGACGCCTCCCGGCGGGGCGGCGCCGCGCTGGTCGTCGTCACCCACGACGCGCAGGTGGCGCGCTGGTGCGACCGCGTGGTCGAGATGCGCGACGGCATGGTCGTGCGGGAGTGGCACGCTCCGGCCCGCGAGCCGGTGCGCGCGTGAGGGCCGCGGTGGCGGTCGGCTGGCGGCTGCTGCGGTCCGCGGACGGGCGGAACCGGATCGGCGCGGTGCTGGTGCTCGCGGCGGTGTGCGTCTCGACGGCGCTGCTGATGTTCGCCGTCGGCGCGAACCACGCGTTCGACGCACGGGCGGCGCGGGAGGCGTGGCGGTTCCCGCGGGCGGACGCGCACGGCACCGCGGTCGAGGCCGCGAGCACCGACTACGTCCGCGGCCGGCCGATCACCGTCGTCGAGCTCGCCCGCGCCGGTGCGCACCCGCCGGTACCGCCGGGCATGACGACGTTCCCGCGTCCCGGTGAGCGCTGGGTCTCGCCCGCGCTCGCCACCATGACGGGCCACCTGCCGGCGGACGAGCTGGCCGACCGGTTCGCGGGCCGGGGGGCCGCGCACCGGCTCGGCCCGGCCGCGTTGGTGTACCCGGACGAGCTGGTGGCCGTCATCGGTCGCGCCGCGACCGACCCGGGCATGACCGCCCGGCGCGAGGACGACGGCGGTGCGGCGTCGCCCACCCGGATCTCGGCGTACGCCACGACGACCCCGTCGACGAGCGACGCGACGGGCTACACGATCCTGGCGAAGATCGCCGCGGTGCTCATGGTCGTGCCGCTGCTCGTGTTCGGCGGCGCGGCCGCCCGGCTCACGGCGGCGAGGCGCGACCAGCGGCTCGCGGCGTTGCGTCTCGTCGGTGCGACGCCCCGGCACGTGGTGGTGATGACCGTCGCCGAGGCCGTGGTGACCGCGCTGTTAGGCGTCGTCGTCGGGCTCGCGGTGTACGCCGCCGCGACGCCGCCGCTCACGCGGATCACGATGATGGGCGGCAGCTGGTTCCTCGGCGACCTCTGGCCTGGGCCGCTGTGGCTCGCGGGCGTCGTGGTCGGCGTGCCGCTGCTCGTCGGGGCGAGCGCGGTCGTCGGCCTGCGTCGCGTGGTGGTGAGCCCGCTCGGCGTCGCCAGCCGCCAGACGCCGCCCCGCCTGAAGGCCGTCCGCGCCGCGGTGGCGGTCGCCCTGCTGATCGCGTTCACCGTCGCCGCGCGGGAGGCGGGCCGGCTGGGTGCCGGCATCGTCGTCGCGCTGCTCGGGCTGGCGTTCCTCGGCCTCAACCTGCTCGGCCCGTGGGTGGTCGGCGTCATCGGCCGGATCGTCGCCGGCACGGCCCGCGGCGTCACCGGCCTGCTCGCCGGACGCCGCCTGGTGGACGACCCGCGCGCGACCTGGCGGACGGTGAGCGGCATCGCACTCGTCGGGTTCGTCGCCGGCTTCCTCGCGCTGTTCGACCCGTCCGGCGCACCCGGCATGGACACCGCGACGAACCGGCTCGGCATCGTCGTCCGGGCGGCGGACGCCGGTGCCGTCGCGAACCACGTCCGCGGGCGGCTCGACCGCGCGCACATCGCCGCGCGCGTGACGGTGCGGACGGTGCCGAGCCCGGACCGCGTCGGTGTCACCGTCTGGCCGCGAGACGGCGGGGACGTCGACCGGGTGCGCACCGCACTGGCGGGCACGGTGCCCGGGCACGTCTTCACCACGCCCGCGGACGAGTCGTCCGGCGAGCAGACGCTGTTCCGCGACATCCGCACCGGCACGCTTGTCGTCCTGGTGGTCTCCTTCCTCGTGGCCATGGTGAGCGCCGGCATCACGTCCGTGTCGTCGGTGCTCGACCGGCGGCGCGCGTATGCGCTGCTGCGGCTCGCCGGCACGCCGCTGTCGGTGGTGCACCGCGCGCGGCTGCGCGAGACGCTCGTGCCGCTCGCGGTGATGGGCGGCGGGTCGCTCGCCGCGGGGCTCGTGTGCGGGCTGCCGCTGGCACTGGCCAGCCCGGTGTCGCCGTACGGACTCACGCTGTTCGGCTCGTTCGTCGTACTCGGCACGCTCGGTGTCGTCGCCGCGACGCTGGTGAGCCGGCCGCTGCTGCACGCCGTCACCGAGTCACCGTCGCCGCAACCCGACTGAGGCTGTCAGGGTCGTTGTCACCCGCGCGTCCGGGCGCTGTCGGTGTTCCGCACGCCCGCCTGTAAGAAGGCTGGCGACATGAGCAGAACGACGACGGACCAGCTGCGCGGGCAGGTGCGCGGCGAGGTGATCACGCCCGACGCGGACGGCTACGACCGGGCGCGCGGCGTCTACAACGCGATGTTCGACAGGCGTCCCGCGGTCATCGTCCGTCCGGTGAACGTCGGCGACGTCATGGCGGCGGTCGGCTACGCCCGGACCAACGAGCTCGACCTCGCGGTGCGCGGCGGCTCGCACAGCGTGCCGGGGTTCGGCACGTGCGACGACGGCGTCGTCATCGACCTTTCGGCCATGCGCGGCGTCCGTGTCGATCCCAGGGCGCGGACGGCACGGGCGGACGGCGGCGCGACCTGGGGTGACTTGAACGCCGCGACGCACGCGTTCGGGCTCGCGACGACCGGCGGCATCATCTCCACCACCGGCGTGGGCGGGCTGACGCTCGGCGGCGGGATCGGTTACCTCGCAAGGAGATACGGCCTGTCGTGCGACAACCTGCTCGCCGCGGACGTCGTGACCGCGGACGGCCGGTTCGTCACCGCGAGCGCGCGGGAGTACGAGGACCTCTACTGGGCGCTGCGCGGCGGTGGCGGCAACTACGGCGTGGTCGTGTCGATGGAGTTCGCCCTCCACCGCGTGGCCACCGTCTACGGCGGGCCGATGCTCTTCGAACTGGACGCGGCGCACGACCTGCTGGACTTCTACCGGCAGTTCGTCAAGGCCGCACCGGAGCAGTTCGGCGGCTTCCCCGCGTTCCAGATCGCCCCGCCGCTGCCGTTCGTCCCCGAGGACCGCGTGGGCGAGCCGTTCGCGATGTTCGTGCCGTGCTGGTCGGGTCCGGTCGAGGAGGGCGAGCAGGCGCTCAAGCCGCTTCGCGACGTCGCGCCGACGGTCGCCGAGCACGTCGGCCCGATGCCGTACCCGGCGTTGAACGCCGCGTTCGACCCGCTGCTGCCGCCGGGCCTGCGGCACTACTGGAAGGCCAACTTCGTCAAGGACCTGACCGACGACGCGATCGCCGCGCACCTCGAGCACGGCCCGGAGCTGCCGGCGCTGCAGTCCACGATGCACATCTACCCGATCAACGGCGCCTGCCACCGGGTGGCCTCGGACGAGACGGCGTTCGCCTACCGCGACGCCGAATTCGCCACCGTCATCGCGGGGATGTGGCCGGACGCCGCCGACGACGAGAAGGGCATCGCCTGGGTGCGCGACTACTACGCCGCCACCGCCCCGCTCTCCGAGGAGGGCGGCTACGTCAACTTCATGGCGGGCGACGACCAGGACCGCGTGCGCGCGAACTACGGCGCCAACCACGACCGGCTCGTCGAGGTGAAGCGCAGGTACGACCCGGACAACCTGTTCCACCTCAACCAGAACATCGCGCCGTAGCCGGTTGTCGGTGACGCGTGCAATATGGAGTTCATGGAGCCCGTCGACTACGTGCACACGCTCATCGCGGTGGCGGAGGACTGCCCGGTCACCGACGGGACGCCACCGCCGGTCGAGGCCGACAAGCCGTCCGTCGCCGCGCGCACCCACCGGATGCTCGTGGGCGCACCGTACCGCTACACGTCCGGCGACGTCTCGTCCGTCCTCGGCAAGCGTTACGGCTGGGGCGTCCACGCCGACGGGGACGGACACCTCGCCCTGCACGGCGCGGAGACGCCGGAGTACCGCGAGCTCCTCGCGAGCGACGACCTGACGGTGCGGAAGGCGTTCCGGAGCGCGAGCGGTCCCCGCTGATGTCGCGTCACGCCCGCAGCCGCAATCCCTTCGGCGTCGCGTGGAAACCGGCGGAGCGCAGCGCGTCGGCGAGCGGGCTGTCGCGGACGGCCTCGCCGTCGGCCCGCTCGACGGCGAGCTTGCCGAGGTGGCCGTCGCGGACGGCGAGCGCGAGTGCGTCGACGGCGGGCTGCAGCACGTCGGCGTCGTCGTAACCCTCTCCGCCGTGCCCGGAACCCCCGCCGGGCCACGACAGCAGGGTGCGGCCGCCGCGCTCGACGTACAGCACGAGCCGTCCGCCCACGAGTACGACGAGCGCGCCGCTCTTGCGCCCGGGCCGGTGGCCGGCGGCCGTCTCGCCCGGCCGGTCGGGCCAGGGCAGTGCCGCGCCGTACGGGTTCGCCGGGTCGGTGGCGGCGAGCGCAAGTGCCGAACTGTCGGTGTCCGGGCCCGGCGGCGACTCGGCGCGGAGCCGGTCGACGGCGCCCGGCGTGGCGAACTGCGCCGCGCCGAGCCCCTCGACGAAGTAGCCGCGCCGGCACCGGCCGGACTCCTCGAACGCGCGCAGCACGCGGTAGACCGCGGCGAAGCCGCCGGGGATCCGCTCCGTCGCCACGGCGCCGCGGGTGACGATGCCATGCCGGTCGAGCAGCACCTCTGCGACGGCGTGCGCGCGCCGCGTGGGGTCGACGTCGCGGACCGGCGTCAGCGACCAGCGGCCCCGGGTGGACGGCGGGCCGGCGCGGCTGGGCATGGACCTGGCCAGGCCGCGCGTGGTGTACCGGCTGCGCGGCGGACGCGGCCGGGCCCGGTGCGTGCCGCGGCCCTCGACGTACGCGCGCAGCGGCGCGATCGTGTCGCCGGTGACGTGGCCGGCCCAGACGAGATCCCACAGTGCCTTCGCGAGAGCGACGTCGTCGAGTGAGCGGATGCGCTCGCCCAGCTGCCGGAAGAACAGTGCGCCGCCGCCGTCGAGCGCGTCGAGGATGCCGCGCTGCTCGTCGGTCGGGTCGAGCTCGACGGGCGGCGGGAGCAGCACCGGCGCGGTGTCGGCGAGCGCG
>JAFMQP010000224.1 GCA_017354575.1 Acidothermales bacterium
CCGGCGTCGGCTACGCGATAGAGACGTCGCTGCAGAGCAACGGCATGGCACCGACGGTGGCACAGGTCATCGTGGTCGCGGCGGTGGGCAGTCTGGTCGGCGCGCTGCCGCGCCTCGTCGTCGACCAGCACGTCGACCTCGAGGCGGTCGCCTTCCGGGTCGTCAACGTCGCGGTCATGGCGCTGCTGCTGCGGTTCGCGCGGGGCTGGTTCCCCGCGTCCGCCGCGGTCCTGCCGATGGTCGGCATCCTCGCCGTCCTCGTCGTGTCGGTCGGCGCGCAGCTGCTCCTGCGCACGGTCCTCGCGTACCAGAGCTCAGGCGGACGCCTGCGGGCGCTGCTCCGCGACGAGGCACACGCGCGGATGCCGTTCTACCTGTTCTGGGGCCTGCTCGCCGTGATGACGGGCCTCTCCGTGCACGTCGTCGGCCTGGCGGGGCTGGTGCTGGTGATCCCGCCGATCGCGGCGACGCAGATCGCCATCCTCCGCTGGTCGGCCGTACGCGCGACGAGGCTGGACGCCGTCCGCTCGCTGTCCCGGATACCGGAACTCGGCGGCTACGTCGAGCCGGGGCACTCACGCCGGGTGGGCGACCTCGCCGTCGACGTCGCCCGCGACCTCGGCATGCCAGAGGCGCGACGCCGCCGGCTGCAGATCGCCGCGATCATGCACGACGTCGGCCAGATCTCTCTCGCCACGCCGGTGCCCGGCGGCACGACGTCGCTGCTCGAGCACGACGAGCAGGTGCGTATCGCACGGCTCGGCGCCGACGTGATCAAGGAGGGCGGCCCGCTGGACGACGTCGCCACGTTCGTGGAGCACTCCGCCGACCGCTACCGGCGTCCGGACGGGCGGCGCGACCCGAGCGTGCCGCTGGAGAGCCGGATCATCAAGGTGGCGAACACCTACGACGACTTCGTCGGCGCGTCCCCGGACCCGGAGGTGCAGTTGCAGGCGATCGAGCGGATGGAGCTGGACATCTCCACGGGCTACGACCCCGAGGTGACCGCCGCGCTGGGACGTGTCGTCGAGCGGAGGCAGCGGGTCCCGATAGGTTGAGCGGCATGTTCGACTCCCTGCTCGTCGCGAACCGCGGTGAGATCGCCCGCCGGATCCTCCGCACGGCCCAGCGCATGGACGTCAAGACCGTCGTCGTGTACTCAGAGGCGGACGCCCAGCTGCCCTTCGTCGCCGAGGCCGACGAGGCGATCCTCATCGGACCCGGCGCGCCGGCACAGAGCTACCTCGACGCGATGCGCGTCCTCGAGGCCGCCCGCGCGGCAGGTGCCGCCGCCGTCCACCCCGGGTACGGGTTCCTCGCCGAGAACGCCGGTTTCGCCCGCGCCGTCGCGGACGCGGGGCTGATCTGGGTGGGCCCGAGCCCGGACGCCATAGAGCGGATGGGCGACAAGGTCAACGCGCGCAACCTGATGGAGGATGCGGGCGTGCCCGTCGCCGCGGGCACCCGCGAGCCGGTCGGCGACGTCGACGCGGCCGTCGCCGCCGCGGAGACCGTCGGCTACCCGCTGATGGTCAAGGCGTCCGCCGGCGGCGGGGGCATCGGCATGAGCGTCGCGCGTGACGAGGCGCAGCTGCGCAAGGCGTTCGAGACCGCGCGGACCCGGGCCGAGCGGTTCTTCGGCGACCCGGCGATCCTGCTCGAGCGGTACGTCGAGCACGCCAGGCACGTGGAGGTGCAGATCCTCGGCCTCGCGGACGGGCGGGTCGTGGCACTGGGTGAACGCGACTGCTCGGTGCAGCGCCGGCACCAGAAGGTCGTCGAGGAGACGCCGTCCCCAGGCGTGCGAGCCGAGCTGCGGGAGCGCATGCTCGCCGCCGCCGTGCGCGCCGGCGAGGCGGTCGGCTACGTGGGTGCCGGCACCGTCGAGTGTCTGGTCGACCCGGCCGCGCAGGAGTTCGTCTTCCTGGAGATGAACACCAGGCTCCAGGTGGAACACCCGATCACCGAGCTCGTCACCGGGCTCGACCTCGTCGAGCTGCAGCTGCGCATCGCGGGCGGGCAGGACGTGTCCGACGCCGTCGGCGACGTCGCGCCGCGCGGGCACGCCGTCGAGATGCGGGTGTACGCGGAGGACCCGGTGCGGTTCTTCCCCGCGCCGGGGACGATCACCGAGTGGCGGGAGCCGGCAGGCGAGGGCATCCGGGTCGACTCCGGTTACGTCGCCGGCAACGTGGTCACACCGTTCTACGACCCGCTGCTCGCCAAGCTGTGCGTCCACGGCGTCGACCGGCCGGACGCCGTGCAGCGGGCGCGCGAGGCGGTGGCGGCCTTCGAGATCGGCGGGCTGCAGAACAACCTGCCGTTGTTCACCGAGCTGCTGGCGTACGAGCCGTTCACGAGCGGTGACTACGACACCGGTGTGATCGACCGGATGCGGAGCTGAGCGTGGCGATCCGGCATAGTTGTGCCGCGCGAACTGCATGAAGGGAGCCCCCGTGGCCGAGCAGGTGCGGGCCGAGATGGTCGCGAACGTCTGGAAGGTCGTCGTCGCCGAGGGCGACACGGTCGACGACGGTGACACGCTGGTGATCCTGGAGTCGATGAAGATGGAGATCCCGGTCGTCGCCGAGTCCGCGGGCACCGTCACGCAGCTCGAGGTGGCCGAGGGCGACGTCGTCCAGGACGGCGATCTCATCTGCGTCATCGACTAGCACCGTGGCGGCGACGCCGGGGCTCACCGGCCGGCTGACGACGACCGTGACGGCGGACGACACTGCCGAGGCGGTCGGCAGCGGCGACGTGCCCGTGCTCGCCACCCCCAGGGTGGTCGCGCTCGTCGAGGCGGCGTCGGTCGCGGCGCTCGACGGGACGCTCGGCCCCGGCCAGACCAGCGTCGGCACCAGGATCGCGCTGAGCCACGACGAAGCCGGCGTGGTCGGCGCCGAGCTGAGCGTCCACGCCGAGCTGGTGGACGTCGACGGACGGCGGCTCACGTTCTACGTCGCCGTCTACGACGGGGAGCGGATCGTCGCGAGCG
Source organism: Acidothermales bacterium (assembly GCA_017354575.1). Classification (GTDB taxonomy): domain Bacteria; phylum Actinomycetota; class Actinomycetes; order Streptosporangiales; family WHST01; genus WHST01. The sequence goes on from JAFMQP010000224.1 coordinate 2,999, forward strand.
GCGAGCTGACCCGGGTCGTCGTCGACCGCGACCGCTTCGTGGCGCGCGCGTCCGGTCGCTGACGGGCGTGCTCACCACGACGGACCGGGGCTCGGCCGCGTTCAGAGGTTCAGGGCGTAGGCCAGCAGTGTGACGTGTGGCGCCGGTGACCAGTCGCGGCCCGGCGTGCGGACGAAGCCGAGGTGCTCGTACAGCCGGTGCGCGTCGGTCATCGCCGGGTCGGTCGACAGCCGCATCGTCCGCCGCGCCTGGGCGCGGGCACGGTCGAGGCACGCCCGCACCAGCGCCGACCCGACGCCGCGCTTGCGCACCGTCGGGTCGACCACCAGCATCCGGAACTCCGCGTCCTCGGGTCGCGTCGCCAGCTCCGCGTACGGGCTGCCGGGCGTCACGTACGTGACCGAGCCGGCGAGCGCGCCGGCGTCGTCGGTCGCGACGAGGAGGTCGGCCTCCCGGCCGCGGGTGGCGGCGTCGCGTAGGTCCGCGACGTAGGGCGCGTCGACGGGCATGAACCCCGCGTGGACGTAGACGCGGGCCGTCAGCTCGCCGATCGCCTCGTATTCGTCCGGCCGCGCGGTTCTGACCAGGAAAGTCACGCTGTCGGTTCTACCACCGAGGACGGACGCTCGATCGGGTCGCCCATCTCCACGTGGTAGTCGCCCCGCCGGGTGGTGTCCTTGCCCTCGGGTACCCTGAGCGCCCGCAGGATAAGCGTGCCGACGATCCCGATCAGCAGGTTGATGACGAATGCCGTCACCGCGATGTACGCCGTGTGCCCGGTGTAGAACGGGATCGGGCCGACCGACGAGCCGAAGTGCTTGCCCGTCGCCGGGTTCACCTGCTGGTAGGCAACGACGGTGCCGTACACCATGGCGACCGCCCAGCCCACGAGCAGCGCCCACCTGTGCAGCCAGCGCGTGAACAGCCCGCCGACGATCGCCGGGAACGTCTGCAGGATCCAGATGCCGCCGAGCAGCTGGAAGTTCAGCGCCAGCGTCTTGTCCAGGAACAACACGAACACCAGCGCGCCGAGCTTCACGACGAGCGACGCGTACTTCGACACCCTCGCCTCGTGCGCGGGCGAGGCGTCCGGCTTGATGTACTCCCTGTAGATGTTGCGGGTGAACAGGTTCGCCGCCGCGATCGACATGATCGCCGCCGGCACCAGAGCGCCGATCGCGACGGCGGCGTAGCCGATCCCGGCGAACCAGGACGGGAAGAACTGGCGGAACATCAGCGGCACGACGAGCTGCGGGTTCGGCTGGCCGTCGAGGCCCACAGGCTTCACGTTGGCGGCGTACGCCATGAAGCCGATGAGCGCGAGCAGGCCCAGCATGAACGAGTAGAGCGGCAGGATCGCGGTGTTCCGCCGGATCGTCGCGCGGCTCTTCGCGGCGAGCGAGCCGGTGATCGAGTGCGGGTACATGAACAGCGCCATCGCCGAGCCGAGCGCGAGCGTCACGTACGGCACGTAGCCGGGGTCGCCGGGGATGATCGACCCGAACGGCATGCCCGTCGCGGGGTTCTTCTTGGACAACGCCGCCTGCGCGCTGTCGAAGATGTGGCCGAAACCGCCCAGCTTGTAGGGGATGTAGATGACCGCCACGATGACGACGAGGTAGATCAGCGTGTCCTTGATGAACGCGATCAGCGCCGGGGCGCGTAGGCCGGAGGAGTACGTGTAGGCCGCGAGCACGGCGAACGCGATCAGCAGCGGCAGGTCCCTGGCGAGGCCGCTGCCGCCGATGCCCATCGTCTCGACGACCGCCTGGATGCCGACCAGCTGCAGCGCGATGTACGGCATCGTCGCCAGGATGCCGGTGAGCGTGACCGCGAGCGCGAGCCACCGGTCGCCGTACCGGCCGCGGACGAAGTCCGCCGGGGTGACGTAGCCGTTCGCGTGCGCGACCGACCAGAGCCGCGGCAGGAACAGGAAGATGATCGGGTAGAGCACGATCGTGTACGGCACGGCGAACCAGCCGGAGACCGCGCCGGCCGTGTACATCGCCGCGGGCACGGCGATGAAGGTGTACGCCGTGTACAGGTCGCCGCCGAGCAGGAACCACGTGACGAAGGTGCCGAAGTTGCGTCCGCCGAGGCCCCATTCGTCCAGGTGCATCAGGCTCTCCGCACGACGCCACCGCGCGGCCATGAAGCCCAGGACGGTGACCGCGAGGAACAGGACGATGACGATGGAAAGCGCTGTCGCGTCGATCTTCACCGCTCGCTCCTGTCGTTGCGCTCCGCTGCCCGGCGGCGGCGGGCCCGGTCGTCCCGCGTCGTGAGCAGGTACGCGCTCGCCGTCAGCGCGGCGGTCACGAAGACCAGCAGCAGCTGATACCAGTAGAAGAAGGGGAAGCCGAACAGCCGCGGCTCGTCCCTCGTGTACGTCGTCACCAGCAGCGGCACCACGATGCCGATCACCACGAGCACCAGTGCGGCGATGCGTCGTGGCGTCATCTTCGGAGTCGCGTACCCGTCCTCACGCCGTGCCACAGGAGCCTCCGGTCAGTCCACAATGACGCGTGCCGGAACATACACCCCCGGTGGGCCAGATGCCGAGTGTCCACGCCGGAAAGAGACGGTCAGCAACCCGTAACGGACTGTCCGGGTTACGGAGGGGGATCAGCGGTGCTCGAACGTCCGCTGCCGGTACCAGGGCCCGGTGCCGCGGAGGTGCCGGGCGATCGCCCCCAGCACGTCGATCCGGTTGCCCACCTCCTGCTCGAAGTACAGCGAGGCGTGGCCCTGCCGCATCAGCGGGCGAACGCCGAGCTGCAGCTGCAGGTGCAGGCTGCGCAGGTAGCCGACCGTGTTGAACGCCACCGGGGACGTGTCGGCCCCGTCGTCCGACCAGGCCCGGGAGAGCCGGTCCAGCCACGGGTTCACCACCGCCATGTCGAGGACGTTGCGGTGCAGCACGCCCATGGTGGCGTACGCCAGCCGCTCCTCCTCGCCGTGCACCAGCCGGTGGTTGGTGGGCTCGAGCAGGCGGTCGGCGACGGCGTCCAGCAGCACCATCAGCTCGCCCTCGCGGAAGTGCCGGGACAGCGACAGGGCCAGCAGCAGGTCCGCGCCGTGCGCCACGGCGTGCGCCCAGCCGTTGCCGGGGATGTATCCGCGCAGGTCACGCTCGCGCACCAGCCACCGGATGCCGCGGTCGCCCCAGCGCAGCAGCACGTCCGGGTGCAGCCGCTCGACCTCGGTGTCGCGGGCGACGACGGCGGCGAGGACGAGCGCCGAGAAGGAGCGGCGGAAGACCGTGTCGGCGCCGTCGTCACCGAGCCCGGTGTCGAGACCCAGGCACACGCCGTCGCCGAGCCCGGCGAGCAGGTCGTCGTAGACGCCCCGTTCGACCCAGGTGGTGAGGATGGTGCGGGCGATGTCCTCGCGCTCGTGCCCGTACGGCGAGCCGAGCATCCGGGTCAGCTCGACGGTCAGCTCGTCGAGCCGCGGGTACGAAGGCAGGGCGCAACCGTCGCGCAGGATCTGCTCCCAGAACGCGACGCGGACTGTCTCGATCCGGCCTTCCGTGACCATGCTCTGCTCATCCTGCCAGCACCCGGCGTGAGAACGCTCATCGCCGCCGCGGTGTTGCGGCCACCCGACACCGTACCCTGCCGATGTGCCCACTCTTTCCGAACTGGTGCAGCGGTACGCCCGCGACGTCGTGGCCGACCCCG
>JAFMQP010000225.1 GCA_017354575.1 Acidothermales bacterium
GCCGAACGCCGCGTACGTACCCAGCAACACGAGCATCCAGTTTCGGCTCGAGGCCGCCTGGGCGCCGGCGTGGTTCACCAACCAGTTCAGCGCGAAGAAGACCGGGAGAAGGATGATCCCGAGGATCAAACCTACGAAGTGCCTCATGGGCTTACCTCCGGAGAGGGATAGGTACGGGGCGTCGGTGCAGGGCCGACGCCGGGCGGTCGGCCCCGCACGGCCGGATCGTCGGTCAACCGGCACCCACTCGCGTCGTCCGGGCGTCCTCGTCGAACGCGTCGCCACCGCGCATGCCGAGCGGGTCGAACTCGTCCTCGGGGTGGGCACGGTGCCACCGGGTGGGCATGAACGCGGCGAACAGCAGCGCGGCACCGGCGATCAGCGGTAGCCAGGTACGGGTGATCTCCGGGTGGTCGTACAGCTGCGGGATGTTCATCTGGATGCTGGCGAGCCTCGGCAGCGCGAGCAACGCCTCGGTCGCGATGATCAGTATCCCGCCCAGCAGCAACGCGACCGCCGAGATGGACCGCGCGGCGATGACGACGCCGAGGACCAGGCCGAACGCCGCGTACGTACCCAGCATCGCGAGCATCCAGGTTCGGCTCGGCGTCGAGGCCGCCTGGGCGGTGGCGTGGTTCACCAGCCAGTTGAGTGCGAAGAAGGCGGGGAGAAGGATGATTCCGAGGATCAAACCTACGAAGTGCCTCATGGGCTTACCTCCGGAGAGGGGTAGGGGGGCGTCGTCTGGCCGGACGAGCGGTCCGTCGGCTGTCGCGGCGATCAGGTGACGTGTCATTCGGGCACTCCTCCGCCGAGCCGTGCCGGGCCTACGCCGGGCGTCGGCCCTTCCCGGCCGGCTCGTCCGTCATCCGGCGCAGCTGATCCCATCGGACGAGGTCGACGACAGTCGGGGCGTCGTCGACGCTCGGCCAGACCTGGACCACCGTACTGCCACCCCGCCCCCGGGGGGAGTGCTGCGACTCGGCGTCGTCGCCAGGCGGCGCATCGTCGACGGTGGTAGCGGCCGCACGCGGTGCGTCCGCCATGTACACGTTGTTACGGAGCAGTTCGGCCAGCACGGTGGCGGCGTGCAGGCTCGCCCCGGTAACCTCGCGCAGCTGTGTCCTGGCGAGGTCGAGGTGCCGGTTCAAGGTGGCGACCTCCTGGTCGTGGCCGAGCTGCTGCTTCGCCGCGCGCGACTCGACCCTGGCGAGCGCGCTGTTCACCCGGCCCAGCCGTACCTGGGTACGCCGCAGCGTCTCGCGCACGCGGTACATCAGGATCGCGTCGACGACCACGACGAGGGCGAGCGCGGCCACCGTCGCACGCAGTAGCCACGGGTCCCGGACGGCTGCCGCCGTTCCGACCGCCCCCGCGGCCACCAGGAACAGCGCGGCCGCCACCCATACGGGCACCGGCGGCCGTCGTCGATGTGAACGGCGCAGCATGGCAGGAAGGCTAGGCGCGATGCGGGACGGAGCCACGACGCCACGCCGCGCGGACGGGAATAAGGGATCGAACTCGCCGCAGGCGGTCACTGCGGGACTGGCCGACGGCGGGCGACCCGTGGCTCACGGTTCGTGATAGTACGTCGCGCGGCACCCGTCGCCCGGTTCCGACACGCCACGGGCGCGCCGCGGGTCAGTGGTGGTGCTCGCGGTCGGACGGCGGCGCCGGGGCGCCGGGCTCGTCGTCGGACGGCGGGACGCGGCAGGCGTGCTCGAGCAGCAGCGCGGCCGCGGCCAGGCCGAAGGCGGCGAGCGTGGTGCCACCGGCCACCCAGGCGTCGCCGCGCTGCGAGGGCCCGTTCAGGTTGGCGACCAGGTACGCGAGCACGCCGCCGAACGCGCCCGCCACGACCGCGGCGGCGTACGCGCTCGCCTTCGCCAGCACGACGTACCTGGCGATCACGAGCGGCGAGAGCATCGGTGCGCCGGGGCGCCGGTCGATCCTGGCCCGCACGCCGCGGGCGAGCACCAGCTCCACGACCGCGACCACGACGAGGGTGATCGGCGCGGTCCAGGGCAGCTCGGGCAGCGACGCGTACGCGGCCGTCATGACGATCCACAGCACCACGCCGACCGCGACGGCGACGGCGATCAGGCTCGCGACCCGGGTCTGCTTCACACGGGTTCTCGCAGCTCGCTGTCGGTGCGGCGGACGCCGCTGCTGTCCAGGTCGGCGACCAGGTCGGCGACCTTGCCGTGGCCGACGAGAGACGCGTCCGGGTCGGCCTCCAGCCACGGCACCAGGACGAACGCGCGCTCGTGCGCGTACCTGTGCGGGATGGTGAGGTCGTCCTCGTCGAGCACCTCTTCGTCGACGGCGATGATGTCGACGTCGAGCGTCCGCGGTCCCCAGTGCTCGACCCGGGCCCGCTCGAACGCCTCCTCGATCGCGTGCGCCCGTTCCAGCAGCGCGCCCGGCGGCAGCTGCGTGTCGACGATCACGACGGCGTTGAGGAACGACGGCTGCTCCGGTCCCCCGACCGGCTCCGTCTCGTAGACACCCGACGCGGCGACGTATCCCGTGCCCGGTGTGTCGAGGAGCGCGTCCATGCCGCCCTGGATGTATGCGAGACGGTCCCCGAGGTTGCTGCCGAACGCGATCACGGCCCGGTTACTCATGGATGTGCGTGACCTCTCCTGCCCCCGCCGAACGGACGATCGTCACCGCCACGTCACCGAACTCGTGCCGTACGGGTGCCTGCGGTTTGTGCACCGTGACCGTCACGGCGCGCACTCCCGCCGTGGCCAGACACACCTCGGCCAGCCGCTCCGCGACGGTCTCGACGAGGTTCACCGGCTCACCGGCGACCACCGCAGCCAACCGGTCGGCGAGACCTCCGTAGTCGACGGTAAGGGTGAGGTCGTCCGCCCGTGCAGCCGGGGCGGTGTCGACGTCGAGCACGACGTCGACGACGAACGGCTGACCGTCGAGGCGCTCGCGTTCGAACACCCCGTGCCGGCCGAACACCCGCAGGCCCCGCAGCGCGATCCGGTCACCGCCCGGGTGCGCGGGACGCGACGCCGCCGCCTGCCGCCACCTCGTCGCCACCCGGACCGCGTCGAGGTTCGCCTCGCCGTCGTGCACCCGGACGCCCCACACACCGGCCGCGGCGGCGAGCGCGGTGACGGCGTCCGTCGCGGTACGCCGGCCGTCCGGCTCGCGCGGTGTGCCGTCCGGCGCCTCGAGCAACCGGCCGAGGAACTTCTTCTTCGACGCCCCGACGAGCACCGGTCTGCCGAGCGCGGTGAACACGTCCAGCTGGGCGAGCAGCTCCCAGTCGTGGTGCGGCAGCTTGGCGAAGCCGATGCCCGGGTCGAGCACGACCTGGTCGGCCGCGACGCCACGCGCCAGCACCGCCTCGAACTGCGCGAGCAGCTCGCGCCTGACGTCCGCGACGACGTCGGCGTACTCCGCCCGCTTCTGCATGTCGGCACTGTGCCCGCGCCAGTGCATGAGGACGTACGGGACGCCCGCCTCGGCGACGAACGCCGGGAGGCCGGGGTCGGCCTGCCCGCCGCTGACGTCGTTGACGAGCACGGCGCCGGCGTCGACGGCCGCGGCGGCCACCTCGGCGCGCATGGTGTCGATGCTCACGGCCACGCCGTCGGCCGCGAGCGCGCGCACGACGGGCCGCACCCGGCGCAGCTCCTCGGCGACGTCGATCCGCTGGGCGCCGGGGCGCGTCGACTCGCCCCCCACGTCCACCAGGTCGGCGCCCTCGGCGGCGAGGGTGAGGCCGCGCGCGATGGCCTTGTCGGTGTCGTAGAACCGGCCGCCGTCGGAGAAGGAGTCCGGCGTCACGTTGACGATGCCCATGACGCGGCACCGCCCGAGCGGCGGGAAACCGCGCAGCTCCGGCTCCGGCACGGGCGAGGACATGCGGCCACCCTACGCATCCCCGCCGACGCCGGGTCAGAACGGGCGGAGCCAGCGCAGGAAGCGGCCCGGCCAGACGATGAACGCCTCCGCCTCGAGCGCGGCGAGCAGTATCCGCGGCAGCGTGCGGCCGGCCGGGTAGAGCAGGAACCGCGGCTCCCAGTCCGGCCGGAACTTCGCGTTGAACCGGTACAGGGACTCGATCTGGAACCACCGCGACAGCATGAGCAGGACGCCCCGCACCAGCCGGATCACCGGTCCCGCCCCGAGCCGCTCGCCGCGCGCGAACACCGACCGGAACACCGCGAAGTTCAGCGACACCCGGCGGACGCCGAGCTCCGCGGCACGCGCGAGCAGCTGGGTGATCAGGAACTCGTTCAGCCCGTTCTCCGCGTGCGCCGTGTCGCGGCGCATCACGTCCAGGGAGAGCCCGTCCTTGCCCCAGGGCGCGAGCTGGAGGAACCCGCGCAGCTCGCCGTCCTGCCGCGCCGTGACGACGACGCAGTCCGGGTCCTCGTCCGCGACGAACCGGCCGAGCGCCATGGAGAACCCGCGCTCGGCCGCGCTGTGCCGCCACCTGGCCGCTTCGGCGGCGAGCTGCGCCCGCTGCCCGGCGTCGAGATCCCGGACCCGGCGTACCTCCGCGGCGTAGCCCCTGCGCTCGATCCTGCCGACGGCCTGGCGGACGCCGCGCATCGCCCGGCCGCCCAGGTCGAACTCGGCGACGTCGACGACGGCCTCGTCGCCGAGCTCGATCGCCGCGAGGCCGGACTCGCGCACCCACACCTCGCCGGCGCGCTCGCCGCAGGCGAGCACGGCCGGCACCCACGCGTGCCGCGCAGCCTGGTCGACGAACTGCCGCATCGCGCCCGGCCACGCCTCCGGGTCGCCGAGCGGGTCACCGCTCGCGAGCATCACCCCGGACACCACGCGGTACATGACGCCGGCCTTGCCGGACGGCGACCACAGCACGCTCTTGTCCCTGCGCAGCGCGAAATAGCCGAGCGAGTCGCCGTCGCCGTAGCGCTCGAGCAGGTCGCGTACCCGTTCCTCGTCCGCGACGGCGAGCCGGGGCGCGGGCTCGGCGGGACGCAGGAGCAGGTACGCCGAGACGACCGCGGTGAGCGCGCCGAGCGTCACGAGGATGAAGTAGCTGACGTCGCCCGCGCGGTCGAACGCGAACCGAACCGGTCCCGGGATGCCCATCAACCCGAGGAACACGTGCTCCACGGCCGCGCCGAACGAGAGGTCCCCGACCACCCGCGACCGGCCGAGGAACAGCCACAGCATGCCGAGCAGCATGTCGAACACGACGAGCAGCAGGAACGTGCGCAACGCCCGCCATCTGGTACGCGGGTCGCCGGCGGCGTAGAACTCGCGCCGGAACACCACGATCGCGACCAGCAGCAGCAGCGTGATGACCGTGTCGCGGAACTCGGTGACGCCGGTGTCCTGTCCCTGCGCGAGATACGCGACGACGCCGCGGCCGAGCCGCAGCAGCGCGCTCGCCGCGAGCAGCACGACGGCCGCCCGCCACGCACGGCGCTTCCGCTTGGCGAGCCCGTGCGACAGCATCATCAGCAGCACGCCGACGAGCACGACGGCGGCGACGGTGGTCTCCGGCATCAGGCCGGGGACCACCTCGTGCAGTTCCTCCAGATGCCGGCCCAGCCGCCTGAACAGGACGCCCACCACGTCGGACGCGCCGATCAGGAACGTCAGCACACCCGCCGCCGTCGGCACCCAGCGGTAACCGTCCCGCTCCCGCACGCGCATCACCGAACGCGCTCCCGTGTCCCGCCGCGGGTCAGCGGGTGCCGTAGATGAACGCCAGCGCCTCGCTGCGGGTCTTGTCGGAACGCCGGAACTGGCCCCGTACCGCCGAGGTCACGGTCCTCGCCCCGGGCTTGCGCACACCGCGTAGCGACATACACAGATGCTCGCACTCGATCACCACGATCACCCCGCGGGGGGTGAGCACGCGCATCAGGGCATCGGCGATCTGGCTGGTCATCCGTTCCTGCACCTGCGGGCGCCGGGCGTACACGTCGACCAGCCGGGCGAGCTTGGACAGGCCGGTGACCCGGCCGGAGTCGTCAGGAATGTAGCCGATGTGCGCGACGCCGTGGAACGGCACCAGATGGTGTTCGCACATGCTCGCGACCTCGATGTCGCGGACGAGGACCATCTCGTCGTGCTCGGCGTCGAAGACGATCGTCAGCACGTCCTCGGGCCGCTGGGTGAGTCCCGAGAACGCCTCGGCGTACCAGCGCGCCACCCGCGCGGGCGTGCGCTGCAGCCCGTCGCGGTCGGGGTCCTCCCCTACGGCGAGCAGGATCTCGCGGACCGCCTTCTCGACCCGGTCGAGGTCGACGCCCGACGTGACCTCTGGGCCGTCACCGGGCCCGCGCACCTACTCAGGTCTCCTGGTCACCGTGCGCCGGGCTGGACGCCGCCGGCTCGTGCTCGTGGCCGCCGCCCGCGCCGTTGCCGCGGACGTCCTGGCCGTTCGAGTGCGCGGCGTCGCGCTCGCTCGGGGTGAGGATCGGCGGCCGGTCGTCCGGCAGCCGCTTGCCGTACCCCGCGTAGGAGGGGCGGGCGGGCCGCTTGACGACGGGCTTGAAGACGTCCAGCACCTCGTGGCGCTGCAGCGTCTCCTTGTCCATCAGCTCGAGCACGAGGTTGTCCAGCACCTCGCGGTACTCGACGAGCACCTCCCAGGCGACGTCGTGCGCCTGCTCGATGACCCGTCTGACCTCCTCGTCGATGGTCGAGGC
>JAFMQP010000226.1 GCA_017354575.1 Acidothermales bacterium
GCGGCCGAGGCGCCGCGGCTGCGCGCCGTGTTCGCCGCAGTTGACTACGGCGACGCCGACGAGGCGGCCACGATCGTCAACGGGCTGCTCACCGACACCGGCGCGCGTCCCGTGCTCAGCCGGCACGACGACGAGCCGTGGCACCTGCACTTCCACGGCAGCGACGGACGCCCCGACACCGGCTGGCTAGCGGCCTGCGCCACGGGTCTCGCGGTCGTGCTCGGCGGCGAGTACGCCGACCGGCTCGGCGTCTGCTCGGCCCCCGCGTGCGACCGCGTCTACGTCGACACGTCCCGCAACGGCACCCGCAGGTTCTGCTCGACGACGTGCCAGAACCGGGTGAAGGCCGCGGCATACCGGTTGCGACGACAGCCGGTCTGAGTCCTGGTGGGCCGCCGACCCGGAGGGTATCGTCCGGGCCGGATGATCACCGACCACGCGCCGACACGCGATCGGAGGACGTGATGGCTGCTCCCACCGACAGCGCCCCACCACCTCGACCCGCCGGCCCCGGCAGCAGGAGCATCTTCCGCCGCAAGCCCTCGACGCTGGACGCCGCCACGGAGCAGCGCGAGGGCGAAGGGCTGTCGCGCTCGATCGGGCTGTGGCAGCTGACCGCCATCGGCATCGGCGCGATCATCGGCGCCGGCATCTTCTCCCTCGCCGGCGCGGTCGCGAACCAGACGGCGGGCCCCGGCGTCACGCTCTCCTTCGTCGTCGCCGGTATCGCAAGCGCGGCCGCCGGCCTGTCGTACGCGGAGTTCGCCGGGATGATCCCCATCTCCGGCTCCTCCTACACCTACGGCTACGTCGTCCTCGGCGAGGCCGCGGGCTGGATGATCGGCTGGGACCTGCTGCTGGAGTACACGGCGATCGTCGCCGTCGTCGCGATCGCCGTGTCCGGCTACTTCGACTTCCTGCTGGAAGGGCTCGGGCTGCACCTGCCCGCATGGCTGCTCGGCGCACCCGGCACCGGACCGGGGCACGAGGTCGACCTGTTCGCGATGGTGTTCTGCCTGCTCATCGCCTTCCTGCTCACCCGCGGCATCAAGACCGGCGCACGCGTCGAGACCGCGCTGGTCGCGCTGAAGCTCGCGATCGTCGTCATCGTCGTCGTCGTGGGTGCCTTCTACGTCAAGGGCGCCAACTTCCACCCGTACCTGCCGTTCGGCGTCGGCGGGGTGTTCTCCGGCGCCGCGCTCGTCTTCTTCGCGGTGTTCGGCTACGACGCGCTGAGCACCGCCGCCGAGGAGTCGAAGGACGCGCAACGCAACCTGCCCAAGGCGATGATCTACTCGCTGGCGATCTGCATGGTGCTCTACATCCTCGCGGCCACGGTGCTGACGGGGATGCAGAAGTACACGAAGATCGACCCGGAGAGCGCGTTCTCCAACGCGTTCAAGGCTGTCGGCCTCGGCGGGCTCGCGAACGTCATCGCGCTCGGCGCCGTTCTCGGCATCGTCACCGTGATGTTCTCGTTCATGCTCGGCGCCTCACGGATCTGGTACGCCATCAGCCGCGACGGGCTGCTGCCGCGGTGGTTCGCCAAGACGAGCACCAAGCACCGCGTGCCGGCGCGGGTCACCTGGATCCTCGGCGCGGCCTCCGCTCTGCTCGCCGGCGTACTGCCCATCGCCGAGGCCGCCGAGCTCACGAACGTCGGCATCCTGCTGGCTTTCGTCGTCGTGTGCGTCGCGGTGATCGTGCTGCGCTACCGCGAGCCGAACCGCGAACGCGCGTTCCGCTGCCCCGGCATGCCGGTGGTCCCGGGGATCGGCGTCATCGCGTCGATCTGGCTCGTGACGTACCTGCACCCGATCACGTGGCTGCGGTTCGTGGTCTGGTTCCTCATCGGCTGCGTCGTCTACGCGGCCTACGGGTACCGCCACTCCCGCCTGCACCGGGCCGACACCTGACCGCGGCCGTATGCCGGCCCACCATCGTGCGAGCGTGGCGGTCATCCACCTCGTCGACGAGGTCCCGGCGCTGCCGTGAACGCTAGGGCCGCGGCGACCTGACGTTCCGGTACGTCGTCCGCAGCGGCGCGGTCCACCGCCACGAGCGCGACTCGACGAGCTTGTCCAACCGGGCGCGCATGTCGTCACGCTGCCTCGTCAGCCGCGCCGACCGCTTCTCCAGCCGGGCCACCTTCCGGTGCAGCCTCGCCTCGTCCGGCGACATGTCCGCGACCGGCCACGGGTAGTCGAGCTCCTTGTCGTTCTTGCGCAGCTGCTGGAAGTGCTTCCGCTTCCTCCGCTCGTACCGCGCATACTCCTCGAGGTGCTCGGGATCGGCCGGCCCCGAGCCGGTGAGCTCGTAGCCGTACTCCCGCAACGCCTTGCCCATCACGGCTTCGCAGACCGCGAGCTGCCACGGCTCGAGCTGCTCGCGGAACGCCCCGACGGACCGCGACGAGATCTCCTGCCGGGTGCGCTCGTGCCAGAACTGGTACTCGGGGACGACGTCGTCGGCGAGACCCTCGGGCCGCAGCATCGCCTCGTCGAACTTTTCGCCGAGGAACGCGCAGAGCGCGCGCAGCTCCTTATCGGGCTCGGTGACGAGGCGTTCGTAGTACAGCTCGTAGAAGGTGTCCGCGGGCAGTTTCGCGCGCGCCTGCTCGGCGTTCTCGGCGGCCTCCATCCAGGTCCTGACCCGGTGGTCGAAGCCTTCCACGTCGAACGGCGGCACCGTCGCCATCGACGCGACGGCGTCGCGCCCGTCCCTCACGATGTGGACGAACTGCGCCGCGGGGAACATCGTCCTGATGGCCCACATCGTGTTGCGGTAGTACGGCCGCTTGTCGCCCCAGCGGAGCTTGCCGTTCCGCTCGGAGTACGCGCGGAGCACGAGGCCGACCGCGGCACCGACGGTCCACGCCTCATCGACGATCCTGTCGGTGATCCGGCGCGGGTCGAGCTGCAGGTCGGCGAACCACTCCGCGGTGACGATCCGCTCCGCGAGCCGAGCGCGGTTGTCCTCCTCGGCCAGGTCGCCGAACTCCGCGCGTCCCAGGTAGACGGGCAGTACGAACCTGTTCTCCACGGGAATGGCGATCCTGGGATGCCGGTGCAGCATCAAGCTGAGCAACGTCGTACCCGATCTCGCGCTCCCGAGGATGAAGATCGGTCGACCGCGACCCCCGTAAATGGCGACCTCCCACATGATCGACGCAAATGCGACCGAAAGGTGTGACCATAGTCCATCGTCTCGGCCCGGCCGAGCCTGGCTCGGGACTCACATCCGCGCGACCGAGAGCAGCGCCTCGCGGAACCGTGCGGTGCCCTCGGGATCGGTGAACCTGCCCACGTCGTAGCAGATCACGTGCTCGCAGCCGGCCTCGCGGTAGGCCTCCAGGCGCTCGCGCACGTCCTCGGGCGAGCCGTGCAGGACGGCGTCGGCGACCACGGCGTCAGGGATCGCGGCCGCCAGCGAGGCGGCCCGGTCGGGCGGGACGTCGTTCGGGATGTAGCTGTGCGGCAGGGGGTACGTCGCGCCGTGCCTCGCGAACCCGTCCCGTCCGCGGTAGAGCGCCACCGCCCGGACGGACGGGTGCCGCAGCAGCGCGACGCTCTCAGCGCGCGTCGACGCCAACGCCGTCCACACGAACAGCGTGGGCCGGACGGACGCGGGATCCCGGCCCGCGCGCTCGGCGTGCCCGCGCAGCACGTCGAGGCCGGCGCGGTACGCCTCGGGCGCGAGGCTCGTCGGTACCCAACCGTCGGCGTGCGCGGCCGTCAGCTCGAGCATCCTCGGGCCGTGCGCCGCGACGTAGAGCAGGAACGGCGACACCTCGACGACGCCCAGCGGCGCGTTCGCGCGTCCGGCGCGCAGCTCGTCCAGGGCGGCGAGGGCGGGCCGCATGTACGACAGCCGGCCGGTGCGTTCCAGACCCGGGTGCAGGCCGAACGGCCGCAGCTGCCCAGGGTCGCCGACGCCGAGCCCGAGCAGCATGGGGCGCCCGCCGAGCCAGCCGACGGTGCTCGCGGTCTGGGCGAGCGCGACGGCGCTGCGGCGCACGGGGTCGGTCACGGCGACGCCGAGCTCGACGCGCCGGCTCGTCGCGGCGCCCGCGGCGAGCAGCGACAGCGGCTCGAGGATACGGTGCGGGTCGGCGAGCGCGCCACCGTGCACACCGCGCGGGAACCAGCCCTGCAGGTGGTCGACGAGCCACGCCGCCGCGATCTCCTCGTGCGCGTCGGCCCAGCGCACGTCGTCGAGCGGGTCGGCCTCCGGGTACACGGAGATCGGGGCGCCGAGCGTCAGCCGGCTCAACGGCCGGCCTCGACGACCGGCGCCGGCGACCAGCCGGCCGTAGCCGGCCGGGCGAGCACGCAGTAAACGGAACGGTGCGGGCAAGCCGGTTCGCGGAGTTCGGCGGCTTGCCGTATGATGCAGCGTTCGCGCGGCGTTCCAGGCGCCGCGCTCGTGGTGTCCGGCCGCGGCTCGGGGGCGGCCGGGCACCACGGGCTCAGCCGCCGGACGCCGTCGTGGTCGCTAGCTGGCCGCATGCACCGTCGACCTCCCTGCCCCGTGTGTCGCGCACCGTGACCGTCACCCCGTGCGCCTCGAGCCGGTGGACGAACTCCCGCTCCACCGCCGGGTCGGACGCCGTCCAGCGCGACCCCGGCGTCGGGTTCAGCGGGATCAGGTTGACGTGCACGAGCCGGTCCCGCAGCAACTCGCCGAGCAGGTCGGCGCGGAAGGCCTGGTCGTTGACATCGCGGATCATCGCGTACTCGACCGACACGCGGCGGCCGGTGCGTTCGGCGTAGTCCCATGCGGCGTCGAGCACCTCGGCGACGGGCCAGCGCTGGTTCACCGGCACCAGCTCGTCGCGCAGCTCGTCGTCCGGCGCGTGCAGGGACACCGCCAGCGTCACCGGCAGCCCCTCGTCGGTGAGCCGGCGCATCGCCGGCACCAGCCCGACCGTCGAGACGGTGACGCTGCGCCGGGAGATGCCGAGCCCGGCCGGCGGCGCGTCGGTGAGGCGGCGTACCGCGCCCAGCACGGCCCGGTAGTTGGCGAGCGGCTCCCCCATGCCCATGAACACGATGTTGTCGACGCGCGGCCCGGCGCCCGGGATCTCGCCCGCGCGCAGCCAGCGGGACGCCGACACGACCTGCTCCACGATCTCGGCGGCGGACAGGTTGCGGGTGAGGCCCATCTGCCCCGTCGCGCAGAACGGGCAGTTCATGCCGCATCCCGCCTGCGACGAGACGCACATGGTGACGCGGTCGGGGTAGACCATAAGCACCGACTCGACGAGCGTTCCGTCGAACGCCCGCCAGACCGTCTTGCGGGTGCGGCCGCCGTCGCAGTCGACGTGGCGTACCGGCGTCAGCAGCGTCGGCAGCAGCGCCCCGGCCAGCAGATCGCGGGACGCCGCCGGCAGGTCGGTCATCGTCGCGGGGTCGTCCGCGAGCCGGCCGAAGTAGTGCCTGGACACCTGGTCGGCGCGGTAGCCGGGCTCGCCGAGCTCGGCTACGGCGGCGCGGCGGCCGGCGACGTCGAGGTCGGCGAGATGCCGCGGCGGCTTGGGGCGCCGCGGCGGCCGGAGCTGGATGGGAGGAGAACCGGACATCACGCCCAAGTGTCTCAGCTGCCCTCACGCAGCGCCCATGCGCCGAGGAAATACCCAGGTGGGAGCACTACGCTTCGGTCTATGGCACTGTTCGGAAAGCGGCGCCAGGCCGAGGCGGACCAGGCCGACGGCACTCCGCGCACGCTGCTCGACGAGACCAGCCCGTACGGGAGTCGCCGGGTGCTCGTCGCCACCAACGGCATCGAGACCTGGGCCCAGCTGTTCGACGGTTCGGGACAGCAGGTGACCGCGCTGTGGCTCGCGGCGCACCGCGGTCCGGCGCCGGACGTCCAGCTGTCCGTCCCACCGGAGGCGACCCGCTCCCCCAACGGCCGCCCCCAGCTCAGCCGCGTCGAGGCGATCTGGTTCGAGGAGGGCGACGGCGTCGCCCTGTTCGACGGTGACGGCATGCTCGCCGTGCTGCCCGGCTGGGCGGGCCCGGACACCCTGCCCGGCTACGCGCGCGAGGCCGTCTCGCCGAGCCCGTCCGCGGCGCCCCTGCAGGGTGCCTTCGAGCAGTTCGCGCCGCGCGCCGAGCGCGCCCGCGCGTACTGGGACTGGCGCAACCGGCCGACGTCGTGGCAGGAGTTCCAGGCCGAGCTGCAGCACCACGTCGCCTCGCGGCTCGGGCCGCCGCAGGGCGTATGGCCGCTCGGCAACGGCATGCCGCCGGTGGTCGCGGAGCGCCACGGCAGCGGCGCCGAGCACATCGCGCTCACCGTGGGCATGAGCGGGCAGCGGATGCCCACCGTCGAGCAGCACATGGACGACCCCGGCCCGCAGTCCCGTATCGAGCTCGCGGTCGCGGGGCTCGGCGGGAACAACGCCGACCTGCTCCTGCTCAACTGGCTCGCCAGGTACCCGTGGCGGGCGACGTCCTGGCTGGGTTCCCGCCACTTCGTCAGGTGGCCGGGCGACGGCTTCCCGGTCGGCGCCCCGTTCGCCGGCGCCCTCCTCGTCGACGAACCGTCCCTGCTCGCGGGACCGCCCGCGCCCGACCTGTCCGGCTACCACGTCTTCGGTGACGCCGTGCGCTTCCTGTGGCTGGTGCCGATCACCGAGGAGGAGATG
>JAFMQP010000033.1 GCA_017354575.1 Acidothermales bacterium
ACCTCGCCACCGCGGTCCGCACGCTGCCGCAGCTGGTCGGACGGGAGCTCACCGCACCGCCGGGGAGCTGAGTTTTGCCACGCGGGACACGTTGCGGTTGTGGAATCGTTGCATCGGCGAGACACTGCCGTTGACCTGCGTGGACGCGAGTCGGGCGGGTCGCCGGGGGGACGACGGGCGTTCCGACCGTTGCGCGATCCGGGGGTGCCTCCGCTACGGTGACCCGCACGCGGCGAGCAAGGCGGTGCGCTGTCCGGGTCACGTCGAGGAGGCGGTGGCATGGATTTCTGGCAGTTCATGGCGCAGAACCAGAGCAAGCTGACGTTCCTGAGCTGGCAGCACGTCTGGATGGTCGCGCAGTGCGTGTTCGTCGCGACGATCATCGCCGTGTTCGTCGCGATCGTCGTCTACAAGTCGCCGGCAGGCGCGTCGATCGCGAACGCCCTGTCCGCCATCGGGCTCACCATCCCGTCGTTCGCGTTGCTCGGCCTGCTGATCGCGCCGCTGGGGCTCGGCGTCGGGCCGTCCGTCGTGGCCATCGGCTTCTACGCGACGCTGCCGATCGTGCGCAACGCGATCGTCGGCCTCGCCGGGGTCGACCGCAACCTGATCGAGTCCGCCAAGGGCATGGGCATGGGCCGGCTGCGGACGCTGGTGCGCGTCGAGCTGCCCGTCGCCTGGCCGGTGATCCTCGCCGGCATCCGGGTCGCCACGCAGCTGGTGATGGGCATCGCCGCCATCGCCGCGTTCGTCGGCGGGCCGGGTCTCGGGGGTCTCATCTTCGAGGGCCTCAGCCAGCTCGGCGGCGTCAACGCGGTGAACAAGGCGCTCTCGGGGACCATCCTCGTCGTCCTGCTCGCCCTCGTCCTCGACCTCGTCCTCATGTTCGTCGGCCGCCTGACCATTCCGAGGGGTATCCGTGTCTGAGACCACCGCAGCACCAGCGACCGCCGACCAGCACAGCTCGAGCGGTGCGTCCATCACCCTCACGGACGTGACGAAGCGTTACCCCGGGCAGCGCAACCCGGCGGTCGACGCGTTCAACGCGGAGATCGCGGCCGGCGAGATCGTCATGCTCGTCGGGCCGTCCGGATGCGGCAAGACGACCACGCTGAAGATGATCAACCGGCTGATCGAGCCCACGGGCGGCAGCATCGTCATCGGCGGCGAGGACGTCACCCGCATCAACGCCGACCAGCTCCGCCGGCGTATCGGCTACGTCATCCAGGCGGGCGGCCTGTTCCCGCACATGACCGTCGCCGCGAACATCGGCCTGGTGCCGGGGATGCTGCGCTGGGACAAGAAGCGCATCTCCGCTCGGGTCGACGAGCTGCTCGAGCTGGTGAGCCTCGACGCCGGGCAGTACCGCAACCGGTACCCGCGCGAGCTCTCCGGCGGCCAGCAGCAGCGCGTCGGCGTCGCCCGCGCGCTCGCGGCCGACCCGCCCGTGCTGCTGATGGACGAGCCGTTCGGCGCGGTCGACCCGATCACCAGGCAGCGGCTGCAGGACGAGCTGCTGCGCATCCACGAGGAGGTGCCGAAGACGATCGTCTTCGTCACGCACGACTTCGACGAGGCGGTCAAGCTCGGCAACCGCATCGCGATCCTCAAGGAGGGCGCGCACATCGCGCAGTTCGACTCCCCCGACACCATCCTCGCCAACCCCGCGGACGAGTTCGTCGAGGACTTCGTCGGGCACGGCTCGACGCTGAAGCAGCTCACCCTCACCCGCGTCGACGAGGTCGAGCTCGAGCCCGCGACCACCGTGACCATCGGCGAGGACGCCCGCGACGCCGCCGCCCGCGCGAAGACCGACGGCAACACCGAGGTGCTCGTCCTCGACGAACGGCGTCGTCCGGTGCGCTGGGAGGAGGTCAAGGACCTCGAACGCGACGGCGGCAGCGTGCCGCGCGGCCAGGGCCAGGTCGACGTGATCGGCAGGCGCGCGACGTTGAACGACGCGCTCGACACCATGCTCACGTCGAGTCAGGGCTGCGCGGTCGTGACCGGCCGGGGCGACGAGTTCCTCGGCCTGGTCTCGGTGGAGTCCGTGATGCACGCCATCCAGAGCGCGCGCGACACCGCCCGCGAGCAGAACCTCGGCATCACCGGCCGGACCACGATGCAGGCGGACGCATGAGCACCACGGTCACCGCGCCACCGGTCGACCCGGACGCCATCGCCGCCGAGGTCGCCCAGTCGCGCGCGGGCAAGTGGGCCAGGCTCGCCATCCAGCAGGGCCTCGTGGTCGCGGTGGTCGTCGGCTGGGCGGTCTGGCGGAACGGCGCCGACTTCAAGGCCGAGTCGGTCGAGGGCAGGTCGCTCGCCTGGGGCCAGATCCTGCAGCTCACCGGGCAGCACATCCTGCTGTCCGTCGTCACCACGGTCATCGTGCTGGTCCTCGCGATCCCGCTGGGCATCGTGCTGACCCGCAGGCACACGCGGCGGCTCGCGCCGCTCGTGGTGGGCGTCGCCAACATCGGCCAGGCCGCGCCGGCCATCGGCCTGATCGTGCTCTCCGCGCTGCTGTTCAACATCGGGTTCTGGCCCGCCGTCGGCGCCGTCAGCCTGTACGGCCTGCTGCCGTCGCTGCGCAACACGATCGTCGGCCTCGAGCAGGTCGACCAGCGGCTCGTGGAGGCCGGGCGCGGCATGGGCATGTCCGCACCCGCGGTGCTGTTCCGCGTCGAGCTGCCGCTCGCCGTCCCCGTCATCGTCGCGGGTGCGCGGCTCGCACTCGTCCTCGTGGTGGGCACGATGGCACTCGCCGGCTTCGTCGGCGCGGGCGGGCTCGGGCTGCTGATCACGACCGGGATCAAGCTCTCCCGCATCTCCGTGCTCATCTCCGGCGCGTTGCTCGTCGCGGCACTCGCCCTGATCATCGACTGGATCGGCCGCGTGGTCGAGGAGTTCGCCAGGCCGAAGGGGATCTGATGCGTCTGTTCCGCGCTCCGGTAGCGCTCGTCGTCTCGCTCACCCTCGCGCTGACCATGACCGGCTGCATCGGTCTCAGCTCCGCGAGCAGCTTCGTCCCGGGCGCGAACCCGGGCAGCGTCAAGGCCGTCCCTTCGCTGAAGGGCGTCACGCTGACGGTCGGCTCGAAGGACTTCACCGAGCAGCTCATCCTCGGCAAGATGGCGGTCATCCTGTTGCGCGTCGCCGGTGCGGACGTCGTCGACAAGACGAACATCCAGGGCAGCAACGCCGTGCGCAAGGCGCAGGAGAGCGGTGCGATCGACATCGCGTGGGAGTACACCGGCACCTCGTGGATCTCCTACAACGGCCACGAGAACCCGATCCGCGACCAGCAGAAGCAGTGGCAGGTCGTCCACGACGAGGACCTGAGACACAACATCCAGTGGCTGCCCATGGCACCGCTGAACGACACCTACGCGTTCGGCGTCCGCGCGGCCGAGGCGAAGAAGCTCGGCGTCACGAAGCTCTCCGACCTCAGCAAGCTGTCGACGAAGGACCTGAGCTTCTGCGTCGAGTCGGAGTTCGCCAGCCGCAACGACGGCTTTCCCGGCGCGCTGAGAACGTACGGGATCCCGCTCGGCAGCAAGGTGTCGCGCAGCAATGTGCACAACCTCGACACCGGCGTCGTCTACACGGCCACCGCCAAGGGCACGTGCAACTTCGGCGAGGTGTTCACCACGGACGGCCGGATCAACGGACTCCACCTCACCGTCCTCGCCGACGACAAGCACTTCTTCCCCAACTACAACGTCGCCGTGAACGTCTACGAGCCGATCTACAAGAAGCACCCGGAGATCGCCAAGGTGTTCGACGGCGTCACCAAGAAGCTCACGAACGAGCAGATGGCGGTGATGACGGCGCAGGTCGACATGGAAGGCGCCGACCCCGCGATCGTCGCGCACGACTGGCTGAAGAAGAACGGCTTCGTCAGCTGACGCGCGTCAGCGGCGCTGCAGCATCTCCGCGACGAGGAAGGCGAGCTCAAGCGACTGGCTCGCGTTGAGCCGCGGGTCGCAGGCCGTCTCGTACCGGAACGGCAGGTGCTCGTCGCCGATGGCGTGGCTGCCGCCGAGGCACTCGGTGACGTCGTCGCCGGTGAGCTCCACGTGCACGCCGCCCGGCACCGTGCCCAGTGTCCTGTGCACCTCGAAGAAGCCGGTGACCTCCTCGACGACGTCGTCGAAGCGGCGGGTCTTGAAGCCGTTCGCCGACTCGAACGTGTTGCCGTGCATGGGATCGCACACCCAGACGACCCGGTGACCCGCGGCCTCGACCTTCTCCACGATCGGCGGCAGCACGTCGCGCACACGCGCGGCCCCGGTCCGCACGACCATGCTCAGCCGGCCCGGGTCGCCGTCCGGGTCGAGCCGCTCGGCGAGCGCCAGCGCGTCCTCGGGCGTGGTGGTCGGGCCGAGCTTGACCGCGACGGGGTTGGCGATCCGGCTCGCGAGCTCGACGTGCGCGCCGTCCAGCTGCCGGGTGCGCTCCCCCACCCAGACGAGATGGCCGGACAGGTCGTAGAGGCGACCGCGTTCCTCGCGCACCAGCGCGGTCTCGTACGCCAGCAGCAGCGCCTCGTGGCTGGCGAACAGCTCGACGCTGCCGACCGGACCGGCCTCGAGGTCGACGCCGCAGGCCCGCATGAACGCGAGCGCGCGGTCGATGTCGGCGGCCATGTCCTCGTAGCGCTGGAACATCGGGCTGCTGCCTACGAAATCGGCGTTCCAGGCGTGCACCCGGTGCAGGCCGGCGAACCCGCCGGTCGCGTACGCGCGGACCAGGTTGAGGGTCTGCGCGGCCGCGTTGTACGCCCGCAGCATCCGGCGCGGGTCGGGCCGGCGCGCCGCCTCCTCGGGCTCGGCCGAGTTGACGGCGTCGCCGCGGTACGACGGCAGCGCGACGCCGCCGACCGTCTCGGTGCCGTTGCTGCGCGGCTTCGCGTACTGTCCCGCGATCCGGCCGAGCTTGACCACAGGGACGGACGCCCCGTACGTGAGCACCACGGCCATCTGCAGCAGCACCTCGACCTTGGCGCGCACCTGCTCGGCCGTCACCGACGCGAACGTCTCGGCGCAGTCGCCGCCCTGCAGCAGGAACGCCTCCCCGCCCGCCGCCGCGGCCAGCCGGTCGCGCAGCTGGTCGCACTCCGTCGCGACGACGAGGGGCGGCAACGCCCGCAGCTCGTCGCTGACCCGTTCGACCTCGGCCGCGTCCGGCCACTCCGGCTGCTGCCTCGCCGGCAACGCGGCGCAGGCCGCTCGCAGCTTGTCGGAGGCGCTCGGCTTCGACGTCACGCCCCAAGGTTAATGACCCGGTGCCGACCCGCTCCCGGCACACCCGCCCTGCAACGGGCATCATGGTCGGATGTCCTCCGTCCGCACGGCCTTCGGGCTGCCGAAGCCGATCCTCGGCGCGCCGCTCGTCATCGCCAGGACGGCCTGGGTGCTCTTCCCGCTCACCGTCGTCGGCGTCACGGTCCAGCTCGTCAGCTCGTTCCTGACCCGCGACGTCCCGCCGTTCTGGACCCCCGAACGCGCCGACCGCGTGATCCTGCTGATGACCCAGGGCCGTCCGGTCGAGGCGGTCCACCTCGCCCACGACAGCATCAACGCCTGGCTTGTGCGCGTGGGGATGGACGAGATCATGCAGCTGGTCGGCGTGAGCCTGGTCGTCGCGGCCGCCACCTACCAGATCCTCGGCCGGGACGCGCGGCTGTCGACGCTGCTCAGGTTCCTGCTGCGCAAGGCGGTCCGGCTGTTCGCGATCTGGTTCGTCTCGCGCGGCATCGTCGCCTGCATCGTCGGCGCCGGGGCGCTGATGATCCTCTCCTCGGAACACCGCCCGCACCTGCTCATGTGGGGCGCCGCGGTGATGTTCGTCGGCGCGACCGCGGGCCTCGTCTCCGTGCTGCTGTTGTTCGCCGCGCTGCCGATCGTCGTCGTCGAGCACGCCACCGTGCCGCGTTCCCTCGCCCGCTCGTCGCTGCTCGCCCTCAGGCGGATGCCCGCGGCCATCGGGACCGTGGCGCTGGTCTTCCTGACCTCGTGGCTCGTCGGCGTCGTGGTCGGCGGCGGGACGCACCTGGTCGCGGCCGGCATCGAGACGTCGTGGCCGGTGCTGGGGATCCGGCACGGCGTCAGCGCGGCGCTTTCGACCGCGATGAGCGCCGTGCTCTACCTGTTGCGGTACCTCGACACCCGGGCCCGCAAGGAAGGCTACGGACGAGCCGACCTCGCGATCGAGTTCGGCGGCGGGCCGGCGACGACGCCGCGGGCCACGCCCGCGTAGCCGGGTCAGCCGAAGAACACCTCGGCCTCGGCGTAGCGCTCGACCGGGACGGTCTTCAGCTCGTCCACGGCCTCGGCCAGCGGCACCCGGACGATGTCGGTGCCGCGCAGCGCCACCATGGTGCCGAACGCGCCGTCGTGCACGGCGTCGATCGCGTGCAGCCCGAACCGCGTCGCCAGGACGCGGTCGAACGCCGTCGGCGTACCGCCGCGCTGGATGTGGCCGAGCACCGTGCACCGGGCCTCCTTGCCGGTGCGCCGGGTGACCTCGCTCGCGAGCCAGTCGCCGACGCCGCCCAGCCGGACATGGCCGAACGAGTCGAGCTCGGTGGTCTGGGTGACCATCTGGCCCTCGAGCGGCATGGCGCCCTCGGCGACGACGACGATCGGCGCGTACCTGGTCTCGAACCTGTGCTCGATGTGCCGGCACACCTTCTCGACGTCGAACCTGGTCTCGGGCAGCAGGATGACGTTCGCGCCGCCGGCCAGACCGCCGTGCAGCGCGATCCAGCCCGCGTGCCGGCCCATCACCTCGACGATCAGCACCCGGTGGTGCGACTCGGCCGTGGTGTGCAGTCGGTCGATCGCCTCCATCACGATGTTCACGGCCGTGTCGAAGCCGAACGTGAAGTCGGTGGCGCCGAGGTCGTTGTCGATCGTCTTGGGCACGCCGACCACGTCGAACCCGCCGTCGGTGAGCTTGCGGGCGACGCCGAGCGTGTCCTCGCCGCCGATGGCGACGAGCGCGTCGACACCCGCCCTCGCCAGGTTCTCCTTGATCCGCTCGTACCCGCCGTCGACCTTGTCGGGATTGGTGCGCGACGAGCCCAGGATCGTGCCGCCGCGGGGCAGGATGCCGCGGACGCTCTGCACGTCAAGCCGCTCGTAGTCGCCCTCGAGCGGCCCGCGCCAGCCGTCCCGGAAGCCGTAGATCTCGTAGCCGTACACGTCGATGCCCTTGCGGACCACGGACCTGATGACGGCGTTGAGCCCGGGGCAGTCTCCGCCGCCGGTCAGCACTCCGACTCGCATGACGTTCCTCTCGGGACGGGCCGATCTGTGCGCCGCACAGCCTACAAAGGGCCCGCCGCCGGTCAGGACGCGCGGGGGTGTGCCTCGTCGTCCTCGAGCTGGTGGCGCAACGGCGGCTCGAGCTCCTTCTTCTCCGCCTTCCGCGCGGCCTCGAGCTCCTTCTTGACGACGCCGGCGTACTGGTCGACGTACTCCTGCCCGGAGAGCTTCATGATCGCGTACATGAGCTCGTCGGTCATCGCGCGGAGGACGTAGCGGTCGTTGCCCATGCCCTCGTACCGGGAGAAGTCGAGCGGCTGGCCGAACTCGACGCCGACCGGCCCGAGCTTCGGCATCTTCCGCTCCGGCGGCTGGATCTCCCTGGTGCCGAAGATCGCGGCCGGGACGACGGGCACGTTGCTCTCCAGCGCGATACGGGCGACGCCGGTGTGCCCCTTGTAGAGCCGGCCGTCCGGCGAGCGCGTGCCCTCGGGGTAGATGCCGAGGACGTCACCTCGGCGCAGCACCTTCAGCCCGGCGCCCAGCGCGCTCTCGCTCGCCCGCCCGCCGGACCGGTCGATCGGGAGCTGGCCGATGCCGCGGAAGAACGCCGCAGTCGCGCGTCCCTTGATGCCCCGGCCGGTGAAGTAGTCGGACTTGGCGAGGAAGGTCATCTTCCGCGGCACGAGCAGCGGCAGGAACACCGAGTCGATGAACGACTGGTGGTTGCTCGCGATGATCACGGCGCCGTCGTCGGGAACGTGCTCCAGGCCCTTCGCCCACGGCCGGTACGAGACCCCGAGAACCGGGGTCAGGACGACCTTGAGCGTCGAGTAGAGCACCGCCACCTCCCCGCGCGCACGCCCGCCCCCGTACGGCGGGTAGCCCGGTTCCGAGCCGCGTCACGGACCAAACCCTAACCGAGGCCGTACCCTCAGGGATACCGCGCGCGCTCAGCGTGGCGGCGCGACGGCGGATCCCGGCACCTGTCGCGGCCGCTTCACCGGCGTGTCACTATCGGACGCGTCGACGTGTGCTTCGAGGAGGAGACCGGTGCCCGTTCGACCAGGGGCGGAACCGTACCGGCACGACGGCGGGCCGGTCGGCGTGCTGCTGTGCCACGGGTTCACCGGGTCGCCGTACTCGCTGCGGCCGTGGGCGGAGCACCTCGCCGCGGCCGGGTTCAGCGTCTCCCTGCCCCGCCTGCCCGGGCACGGGACGACCTGGCAGGAGATGAATCTCACCAGGTGGGAGGACTGGTACGCCGAGGTCGACCGCGCGTACCGCGAACTGCGCGGCAGCTGCGACGAGGTCGCCGTGCTCGGCCTTTCCATGGGCGGCACCCTCGCGCTGCTGCTGGCGGAGCGGTACGGCCGCGAGATCCCCGCGATCGTCCTGGTCAACCCGTCCGTCACCGGCCTGGACAAGCGGCTCAGGGCGCTGCCCGTGCTGCGGTACCTCACCTCGTCCGTCCGCGCCGTCGGCGACGACATCAAGAAGGCCGGCGCCACCGAGCTGGCCTACGACCGGACGCCGCTGAAGGCCCTGTACTCGCTCACCCGGCTGTGGTCGGCGGTACGCCGTGACCTCGCCAAGGTCGGACAACCGATACTGGTGTTCCGGAGCCGGGTCGACCACGTGGTCGAGCCGGAGAACCTGGAGATCATCAGAGCGCGGGTGTCGTCGTCGGAGGTGGTCGTGCGCGAGTTGGCCAACAGCTACCACGTGGCGGTGCTCGACCACGACGCGCCGCAGATCTTCGCCGAGTCGGTCGACTTCGTCCGCGAGCACACCGCGGCACGGCACACGGCGGGTGACCGATGAGGCTGAGCGTGCCGGAGGGGAAGGTCGTAGCGGTGGACGGGGGCAATGGTCGATGAGTGAGTCCCGCGAACAGCGGCGCGGCAACGGGGTCGACGCGGACGAGTACGCGTTCGTGGGCACCGCGACGCGTGCCGTCTCCGACGGCATGCTGCGCGAGCTCGCCGACGAGGGTGTGGCGGCGTACGCCGTCGCCGCCGGCGGACGGTCGGGCGACGAGCGGCTCTACGTCGACCGCATGTCGTTCGTGTACGCGCGCCGGTTGCTCCGCCGGCACCTCGACGACGCGGCGCGCGGCGACGACGACGACGCCGCGTGGGAGCGGGTGGTCGCCGACTTCCACGCCGAACCCGCCGAGGGCAGCCGTCCGTGGCCCGAGGCCGAGGACATCGGCGACGACGACCGGCCGAAACCGCGCAGCCGCGTCGTGCGGGTGCGGCTCGACCGCGACGAGCCGGACGACGAGGAGGAGACGGACGACGAGGAGCACTTCGTCAGGCCGAACCCGCCCGAGCTGCCGCGTGGCGACCTCCTCACCAAGGTGGCGTGGGCGGCGATGCTGGTGGCCGTGGCGTACCCGATCGTCAGCAAGGCCACCGGGTGGCCGCTGCCGGGATGGGCGATCGCCCTCGCCGTCGTCGTGTTCATCGGCGGAATCGTGATCCACGTCGTGCGCATCCGTGACCCGCGGAAGGACGAGCCGGGCTCCGACGACGGCGCAGTGGTGTGATGACGGACGTACGGGTGGCGCGGTTCGACGCCGCGTCGTCGCCACCGGACGCCCTCGGCGAGGTGGCCGCGGACGTGGTCTGCGTGTTCGGCGCGCCCCGGGTGGTCAGGTGGCGCTCGCGCACCGCGGCCATGGCGCGGCGGGGCGGCCTGGTCTACGTCGCCGGTCAGGGCACGGTGCTGTTGAGCGCGCACCGCATGCTGGTGAGGGCGTGCGCGACCAGCCGGGCGCCGTCGGTCACGGCGGCGGTGTTCGACGTCGGGTCGCGGCGGCTCGCCGTCGGCGCGTCACTTTGTGGCGACGTGGGCGCTGCGCGGCGGTGGCTGCGCGTCCTGGGCGACGCGCACGACGCGCCGCAACTGCTCACCGCCGGCGGCTGGCACGCAAGCGACGGCCTCGACGTGCGCGGGCTGCCCGACGGCGCCGCCCTCGTCTCGCTGTAGCGTCGCGGGCGCCCTGACCCCGTTCCGAACGGAGGGTGCGGCTCCCGATCGGGTATGTAGGGTCGGGGTATGCGTGCCCCCGAGCTGTTCTCCTTCCCCAACCCCGTCAACGAGAAGGCAGCACGTGCCGTCGCCGGCGGCGTGGTGGTGCTGGCGGTCGTGACGCTGGCCACTCAGTGGTTCTGGCTGCTGATCCCGCTCGCGTACGGGTTCCTCGCCCGGGTGCTCACCGGGCCGACGCTGAGCCCGCTCGGCCAGCTCGCCACCCGCGTGGTCGCGCCGCGGCTGGGCGCGCCGAAGCCGGTACCCGGGCCCCCGAAGCGGTTCGCGCAGGGCATGGGCGCGGCGATCACCGCCGCCGCCGTGGTCACCTGGTTCGGTTTCGGCCTGACGGTGCCGACCGTCGTGCTGCTCGCGCTCCTCGTCGTCGCGGCGACGCTGGAGTCGGTGTTCGCGATCTGCATCGGCTGCCGCGTCTTCGCGGCGCTGATGCGGCTCGGCGTCGTCCCCGAGTCGGTGTGCGAGCAGTGCAACGACATCGCACTGCGCCAGCCGTCCTGACGCCGCCTCACTCGGCGGTGAGCTCGTCGACCTCGTGCTGGATCTGGTCCAGCTCCGCGCCGCCGGACATCTCCCGGATCAGGTCGTCGCGCGAGATGTCGTCCCGGCCGAAGTCGCCGACGACGCGACCGCGGTTGAGCAGCACGAACCGGTCGCCGACGAGGTGGGCGTGCGCGGGGTTGTGGCTGATGAAGATGACGCCGACGCCCTGGTCGCGGGCGCGTCGCACGTACCGGAGCACCACGCCCACCTGCCGGACGCCGAGCGCCGCGGTCGGTTCGTCGAGGATCAGCACCCGCGCGCCGAAGTAGACCGCGCGGGCCGTCGCGACGGCCTGGCGTTCGCCGCCGGAAAGCGTGCTGACCGGACGGTCCGTGCGTCCCACGTCGATCCCGAAGCGTTCCAGTTCCTGCCGGCTGAGCCGCTTCGCGGTCTCGACGTCGAACCGGCGGAACGGCCAGACCCATCGCGTCGGTTCCGCTCCGAGGAAGAAGTTCCGCCAGATCGGCATGAGCGGGATCATCGCGAGGTCCTGGTAGACGGTCGCGATCCCCGCGTCCCGCGCCTCCTGCGGCGAGTGGAACCGGCGCGGCCGCCCGGCGACGAACAGCTCTCCCCCGTCGTGCTGGTGCACGCCGGACAGGATCTTGATGAACGTGGACTTGCCGGCGCCGTTGTCGCCGAGCACGCACGTCACCTCGCCGGCGTGGACGCGCGCCGAGACGTCGCGCAACGCCACGACGTTGCCGAAGTGCTTGGAGACGCCGCGGGCTTCCAGCAGCGGGCTGTCGTCAGCTGTCATGAGGGGTTGTCCGAGAATCGTCGCCTGATCAGGTTGTTGATGAGCACGGCCAGCAGCAGGATGCCGCCGAGGAACGCGTAGAACCAGTCGCTGTTCCAGCCGGCGTACGGGATGCCGAGCTCGGCCATGCCGAAGATGAGCGCCCCGACGGACGCGCCGAACGCCGAGCCGTACCCGCCGGTGAGCAGGCAGCCGCCGACCACCGCGGCGACGATGAAGATGAGCTCCTGTCCGACGCCCTCGGACGCCTGCACGGACGTCAGCCGCAACGCGGTGATCATGCCGACGAACCAGCCGCCCGCACTGGTGAGCATGAAGAGCGTGATCTTGGTGCGGGCGACGGGCACGCCGACGTTGCGCGCCGCCACCCGGTCGCCGCCGACCGCGAACACCCAGTTGCCGAACTTGGTGCGCGTCAGCACCCACGACGCCAGCGCGGTGAGTCCGATCCACCAGAAGATGGCCACGTAGATGTTCGTGCCGAGGACGTCCACCTGCCCGCCGAGGATCGCGTTCGGCGCGGCGTACGCGGGCGCGGCGTCGATGTCGGCCACCCGCACCGTGTTGGTGATGAGCTTGCTGACGCCCAGGTTCAGCCCCTGTAGCGCGAAGAACGTGCCGAGGGTGACGATGAAGCTCGGCAACCGGGTGCGGACGACGAGGAAGCCGTTGAACAGGCCGACACCGAGGGCGAACAGCAGCGCCACCACCATCGCCGCCCACACGTTCATGCCGAACTCGACGGCGAGCAGCCCCATCACCAGTCCGCTGGAGCCGATCATCACGCCGGCGGACAGGTCGAACTCGCCGCCGATCATCAACATCGCCACGGGCAGTGCGACGATGCCGATGGTCGACGACGGGTCGAGCCAGTTCGCGACGCCCGCCGGCGTGGCGAAGCTGCCGGTGTAGAAGCTGAAGAACAGCCCCACCACGATCGCGCCCGCGATGGCCGCGAATCCCGGCCTGGTGAGCACCCGGCGCAACGCGCTCTCCCGCCCGGCACGCTCGGGAGCGTCCGTACGGGTGCCCCCACGCGACGGGCCGGTGACCGTCGTGTCTCCGTCGCCGGTGGTTGTCATGGCACGACCTCCGGCTCAGCCGTAGGTGCCGTTCTGCACGGACTGCAGCACGGCCTTCGCGTTCGCCTTGGTGACGACCGTCGGGCCGGAGTAGACCGGCGCTCCCCCGCCGGGGATGTTCTGCGTCGTCTTGTACAGGTACAGGGAGACGACCGGCAGGTACCCCTGCAGGTACGGCTGTTGCGAGATGGCGAACGCGACCTTCCCGTCGTCGACCCCCTTGAGGACGTCGGTGGAGAGGTCGAACGTCGCGAGCTTCGCCTTGCTGTTCGAGCCTGCGATCGACTGTTCCGCGGCCTGTGCGATGTCCGGGTTCAGCGTGAGCACACCGTCGATGCTGCTGTCCGCGGACAGCTTGCTCTTCAGCTGCGACACCGTGCTGTTGACATCCGACGTGCCGGTCACCTGCATGTCGACGAGCTGGCCGCTGAACGTCTTCTTGGTGCCGTTGCAGCGATCCTGCAGTCCTACGTTGTTCTGCTCGTGGATCACGCAGACGACCTTCTTCAGTCCCATCGACGACAGCTGACGACCCGCGGCCTCGCCCGCCTTCGTCTCGTCCTGGCCGACGTGGGTGAGCGCGCCGACGCTCTGGTAGACGTCCGACCCGGAGTTGATGGTGGTGACGGGGATGCCCTTGTTCTCCGCCTGCTGCAGCGGCCCCTTGAGCGCACCCGGGTTGGCCAGCGACACGATGAGCCCGTCGACGTGCTTGGCGACGGCGTTGTTGACCAGCTGGGCCTGCTTGTTCGGGTCGCCGCCGCTCGCCTGGTAGTTCACGGTGACGCCGTACTGCTTCGCCGCGGCCTTCGCGCCGTTGTCCACGGTCGCCCAGAACGAGTCGCCGGGGCTGCCGTGGGAGATCAGGGCGAAGGTGTACTTGTGGCCGCCGCCACCGCCGGAGTTCTGCTGCTTCTGTTGCGCCAGCTTGCCGCCCGAGCACCCGGCGGCCAGGACGAGAACCGCGCAAAGGCCCAGACCGACCAGGCCGCGCCACCGCGACCCTCGCATGTCACTACTCATGTTCGCTCTCCTTCGAGCTCATTGCGGACCACCGAGTGGTAGGCGCTGGTCGACGGGCTGCCCCTGCCACGTCTGCCTGATCCACGCGTGTGCGGGATCGTCACGGATCAGCCAGGCGCGTTCCGGCGACGGGCCCGCCATCACGTTGAGGTAGTACATGTCGTACCCCGGCACGGCCATCGACGGGCCGTGCCAACCGTGCGGCATGCAGACGACGTCACCGGTGCGCACCTCGGCGAGGACGTCGATGACGGCGCGGTCGTGTCCGTAGACCCGTTGGTAGCCCATGCCTTCGGCTCCCTCGCGCGCGGCGATCTCGTAGTAGTAGATCTCCTCGAGTACGGCCTCCTCGCCCGGCACGTCCTCGTCGTGCTTGTGCGGCGGGTACGACGACCAGTTGCCCGACGGGGTGAGCACCTCGACCGCGATGAGCCGGTCGGCCGCGAACACGTCCGCCGCGCAGAAGTTGTTGACCTGGCGGCTGCAGTTGCCCGCGCCGCGCAGCTCGACCGGCACGTCGGACGCGGCGGTGTGGCGCGGCGGCAGCCTGTTCTCGCACCGGGCGGACGGCAGGGCCAGACGTACCGCCGTGGCCGCGCGGACGTGCACGCGGGCGTCCCTGGGCACGTAGACGAAGTCGGTGACGGCGGCGAAGACGGACCTGCGCCCGGCGAGGTGGAAGGACGCGCCGTCGCAGTCGACCGTGCAGTCGCCGCCTGCGAGCGGCAGCACGACCATCTCCTCGACGCCGGTGTCGAAGACGTGGTGGGCGCCGGCGTCGAGCTCGAGCACCCGCAGCCCGCTGTAGGACCAGCCGGCGACCTCGGGCGTCACCTCGAGCGCCCAGCCGCCCGACGCGAGCGAACCGGCGGTGAAGTGGTGCCCGTCTCCCATGCCTCGCCCCTAACCCATGAGACCCACGGCGGTGTCGACGGCGCCCGCGACGTCGTCGTCGTTGGGATACAGCAACGCGCGTCCGACCACCAGCCCACGCACCGTCGGCAGCCGCAACGCCTCGGCCCAGCGCGCGTACGCGACGTCCTGGTCGGCGGCGACGTCGCCGCCGAGGATGAGCGCGGGCAGCGTGGACGCGGCCATCACCCGCGCCATGTCGTCGACCACCGGCACCTTCAGCCAGGTGTACGCGGACGTGGCGCCGAGCGCCGACGCGACGGCGACCGCGCGGGTCATCGCCTCGGTCGACAGGTCGGTGGCGAGGGCACCGTCGCGACGGCACATGAGGAACGGCTCGACCATGGCCATCAGCCGGCGGGCGGCGAGTTCGGTCACGCCGCGGGCGCAGGCCTCGAGCGTCCCGGCGGTCGCGGGATCGCCGGGGTCGATGCGCACCAGCATCTTGCCGCCGTCCAGCCCGGAGCGTTCGATCGCGGGCACGTCGTAGCCGGTGAAGCGGTCGTCGATCTCGAACACGCTGCCCGCGATGCCGCCGCGGTTCATCGAGCCGACGACCACCTTGTCGTCGAGGGCGCCGAGCAGCAGCAGGTCCTCGACGATGTCCGGCGTGGCCAGCACGCCGTCGACCCCGGGCCTGGAGAGCGCGACGAGCACCCGCTCGAGCAGGTCGGCGCGGTCGGCCATGGCGAACGGGCGGTCGCCGATGCGGACGACGCCGCGGGCCGGGTGGTCGACCGCGATGATCATCAGCCGGCCGGACGCGCCGACGAGGTCGCGGCGCCGGCGTCCGGACGCGGCCTTGGCGATGGCGTCCGGTTCCCGCACCCGTCGTTCCACGAGCGCCCGCACGTCGACGCCGGTCACGGCATGCTCCGGCGGTCACTTCCCACGGCGAGCCACGGCTTCCCACGCCCTGCTCGTCGTGTGAGGCCCTGGTTGATCATGAGAACATGATCAACCAGTACGGGGGCGGCGGCGGTCGGGGCGCTCACGGTGCGTCCTCGGCGAGGAGGGCCTCGACCTCGGCGGCGGACGGCATCGCGTCGGCGCAGGCGAGACGCGAGGTGACGATCGCGCCGGCGGCGTTGCAGAAGCGCATCAGCCGGTCCAGCTCCCAGCCCGCCAGCAGGCCGTGGCAGAGCGCGCCGCCGAACGCGTCGCCGGCGCCGAGCCCGTTCACGACGCGCACCGGCAGCGGCGCCACCTCGACCCGGTCCTCCGCCGTGCACGCGAGCACGCCCTTCGGGCCCTGCTTGACGACCGCCAGCCGGACGCCGCGGTCGAGCAGCCGCCGCGCGGCGTCGTACGGCTCCCTGGTGCCGACGGCGACGTCGACCTCGTCCAGGTTGCCGACGGCGACGCTCGCGCGGTCGAGCGCGGCGGCGTACACCTCGCTCGCCTCGGCACGGGACGGCCAGAACGTCGGCCGGTAGTCCAGGTCGAGGACGGTGTGGTCGCGGCGGCCGCGGTGCCGCAGCGCGTGCAGCGTCGCCGTACGGCTCGGCTCCGCCGACAGCCCGGTGCCCGTCACCGAGAACACGCCCGCGGCGGCGACGGCGTCGAGGTCCAGCTCGCCGTCGTGGATCTCGAGGTCCGGTGCCTTCGGGTAGCGGTAGAAGTAGATCGGGAAGTCGTCCGGCGGGAACACCTCGCAGAACACCACCGGCGTCGGCAGCCGCGGCACCGGCGTGACGTACCTGTCGTCGACGCCGAAGCCGCGCAGCGCCGTGTGCACGTAGCGCCCGAACGGGTCGTCGCCGGTGCGGGTGATCACGGCACTGCGCCGGCCGT
>JAFMQP010000227.1 GCA_017354575.1 Acidothermales bacterium
GTCAACCGTCCCAACCTCGACGGGACCTTCACGATCACGACGGAGAACGGCGAGACCCGGCGTGAGGTGTCGAGTGCTCGCGGCTACGAAGCCACCGTCGCCAGGTTCGCCGACGCGGTGCTGGCAGGCAGGTCGGGCACCCAGTCCCTCCGGGCTGGACGGGCTACGAAGCGTCGCTCTGACCGACGCACTGGCCCGGTCCGCGCGTGAGGGCGTCACGGTGACTCTCACACCGTGACCGACCCTTCAGCGGTCGCGCCGAAGGCGTATGTCACGCCTTCGGCCGGCCGTTCGCGCTCTTCATGAACTGCTGCTTCCAAGTCTGGTAGTCGAGCTGACCCCATGGCTGGACGTTCTGGTAGGTCTTGATCGGCACGTTGCGAAGGTGGCCGCCGATCATCTTCACCTTGCAGATGTAGTTGTTCTCGATCGGTGACCACGTCTTCGGGCTGATCTTGACCGGACCACGCGGCGCGACGATGGGAGTCGTCCGCAGCGCCTTGGTGACCTTCGCCTTGTCACTCGCATCACCGTGCAGTTTCTTCATGGCCTCGACGACGAGCCGGGCCTTCGTGTAGGCGGCCTCGGCGTAGTAGCCGGGATATGTGTGATACGCCTTGAAGTAGTCCGCGGTGAACTTGTTGTTGGCTGGGCTGTTGATGCCGTCGCAGTACTGGGCGGCCATCTCGTCGCCGAGCACGGCCTTCGGCGACTCCTGCGGCATGACGGAGTAGTCGAACACGGTGGTGTTCCCGTACAGCGGGATCTTGTTGTGCAGCCCGTACTTCTGATAGGTGCTGGTGAAGCTCACCGAGCCCTGGCCGACGACCTCCGCGAAGACGGCCTGCGTGTTGTCCGGGATACCCGACACGTACGGGCTCCAGTCCGCGGTGGTCGTCGGAGGCCACAGCACCTTGTCGATGTGCCCGCCGAGAGCCGTGAACTGCTTGATGAACCCACTGGCCGACAGCCAGCCGAACGCGTAGTCGTTGGCGAGCACGGTCACGTGCCGCAGCTTCTTCGTCTGGTACAGGTACACAGCGGCCATGAGGTCAGGCTGGTCACAGCTCCATCCCGAGGCCAGCCCGTTGCCGAACTTCTGATAGTTCGTGAGCTGCTGGCCGCTGCACAGGGTCAGGTCGTCGACCGGGATCTTCTGCGGGTCGACGAACGACGCAACCGCACCCACCTCGTTGGCGAGAAGCGGACCCTCGAGGATGTTGATGTGCCTCACCTGGACCAGGTTCTTCGCGTCCGTGAGGGCGGTGTTCGGATCGCTGTGCGTGTCGACGAAGTGCGTGACGATCTTGTGCCCGTCCACCTTGTTGCCGAACGTCTTCAGGCCGAGGTTCCAACCGTCCCGCTCCTGGACGCCGTCCGGCGCGGCGATGCCGGTGAGCGGCACCTCGTAGCCGACCACGATGTCGTCGTTCCCCGAGGCCTTGCCGGAGCAGCCGGCGAGCACGGCGGCGCCGGCCAGCACAGCGCTGACTCCCGCGATTGCTCGCGTGAGAACTCCCCGTCGTCCGATACCGGGCATGCGTCTACCCCTTACGTCCGAGACAGGTCCGTGGACCGCGAGCGGGACGGTCCCCTTGGTACCACCCGGACGGCCAGCGCGCAAGTAACATGCATTCGACAAAGTGTCGGATGTATATGCTACGGCGAGCCCCTACTCAGCCTTTCACGGACATCGCGCCGGACGGGATCACGGAGCCGTCGCCGTGCGGTTCGATGCTCCAGCTCTTGGCCATCCTGTTGCCCCCCATCGTGAGCATGAAGAACGCGGCGAGCTCGATGACCTCCGCATGCGAGTAGAACCGTTCGAGTTCGGCGTAGACCTCCGCGTCGCGCCCGTCGTCGAGCGTGAGCGTGCGCGCGTAGTGCAGTGCGGCCCGCGTCTTCGGGTCTGGGTGCTCCCAGTCGGGCAGTGCGCAGGACATCTGCTCCTCGGCACTGATCTGCGCTGGCGGCGAGGTCTGGCCGGCACAGAACTCGCATCCGATCATCTGCGCGATCTGGATCCGGCACAGCTCCTTGATCCGGTGCGGGACGTTCCCGCCCCTGTGCAGCATGTCCCAGTAGCGGGCGAACTCCTGCGCCACAGCGCTGTCGTGACCCATGGTGCGATACCACGACGGCGGTGGGCTCTTGGTCTCCGCCGCCCTTTCGATCACCTCCCGCAGGCCCGGATCGGTGATCTCGTCGTCGGAGAGTTGCGGAACATTGGGAGAGTGTGCATTCAGCGACATGGTCTTACCATGAGCACGGCGCAGAGCCGTCGTCAAGATTCCTCGACGCGACTCGTCACGCAGCAGAAGGGAGCGCCATGCGGATCGTTGATCTGTCGCAGGACATCTACCAGGGGATGCTGGTCTACCCGG
The DNA here is from genome assembly GCA_017354575.1 of Acidothermales bacterium. Lineage (GTDB taxonomy): Bacteria > Actinomycetota > Actinomycetes > Streptosporangiales > WHST01 > WHST01. The sequence continues at coordinate 2,385 of JAFMQP010000227.1, forward strand.
GCCACTCCAAGACGGCGATGTGGGACCATGCGTCACACGAGGAGACCGCGGAACGGTTCGAGAGCGATTTCTCGTTCCAGACGAAGGCGTTCACGATGAACGACAACGGGCCCACTCACGTCGACGCCTACTCACACCTGGACCCGAGCGCGGACGCCGCGACGATCGACGAGATGGACCTGGGCCTGTTCGTCGGACCCAGCCTCTGCATCGACGTGAGTGACGTGCCACCGCGAACGGACATCACGCCTGAGCACCTCGATGCAGCCGTCGAGCGCGCGCAACAGGAGCCTGCGCCTGGCGACATCCTGCTGCTCTACACGGGCACCTGGAACAAGTACGTGGACGACCGCCGCTACCTCAGCGACTTTCCAGGACTGGGACATGAGGCGAGCGAGTGGATCGAGTCGCACCGCATCAAGGCCTTCGGCGTGGACAGCCCGACCCCGGACAACCCGGCGAGCAAGACGTATCCGTGCCACCTGATGTCCAGGCGTTCCGGCATCACGCATTACGAGAACCTGGCGCACCTCGACGAGGTCGTGAACACGAGGTTCGTCTTCGTCGGCCTGCCGCTGAAGCTTCGCGGCGCCCACGGCGGCCCTACGCGAGCCGCGGCCATCTACGACCTCTGAACCGAGGGGACGTCGAAACGGACGTGCGGTGGTGATGGCGATCACTCCCGGCTCGGCGGCACCACGCAGGCCGCGTGCGGTCGTCGCGGGCGGGTCGATCGGAGGGCTGACCGCGGCGTTGTTGTTGCGGGACATAGGTTTCGACGTGTCCGTCTACGAACGGTCCCGGTCGCAGCTCGCCGGTCGGGGTGCGGGGATCATCGCGCACGAGGTGACGCTGCGCTATCTCGTCGACAGCGGTCGGCGGCTCGACGACCTGACGATCGAGGGCGGGCTGCTCCGCTACGTCGACGAGACCGGCGGGACCGTGCACGAGGCACCGAGTAACTACAGGTACACGTCCTGGCAGGCGCTCTATCGCGGACTGCTCGAGCTGTTCGATGAGCGCCGCTACCACTACGGTCACGCACTCACCGCGGTCCGCCAGGACGACCAGGGGGTCGACGTGTCACTTTCGACCGGCGCTACCGAGCGTTGCGACCTGCTCGTGTGCGCCGACGGTGTGTCGTCGACCGCGCGGAGCCTGCTGCTCCCGGAGGTCGAGCCTTCGTACGCCGGTTACGTCGGCTGGCGAGGAATCATCCCCGGCGCGGACGTGCGGCAGGGGCTGTTGCACGAGTTGCGGTTCGACATCACGTACCAGTTGCTCCGGGCCGGCGGTCACATCCTCGCGTATCCGATCCCGACCGCGGATGGGCACTCGGACGGCGGCGACATCTTCCTGAACTGGGTCTGGTATCGCAACGTGCCGCGGGAACGGTTTCGCTGGTTGATGGCCGATCACGAAGGCACGCTGCACTCGTTGTCGCTGCCGGCGCCCAGCGTCCGTGCCGATGTACTCGACGAACTGAACGCGGCGGCGGAGACGCAGCTCGCCCCGGCGCTCGCCGAACTCGTGCTGAGCACGGCGCAGCCCTTCGTCCAGACGATCGTAGACGTCGAGGTCCCGCGCCAGGTGCTCGGACGCGTCTGCCTGCTCGGGGACGCCGCGTTCGTCGCTCGCCCACACGCCGCCGCGGGCACGGCGAAGGCGGCGGCGGACGCCTGGGCACTCGCGGAGGCGCTGCGAAAGGCGGACTCGCTCGACGACGGCCTGGCCCGTTGGGAGACGACACAGCTCGCTCTCGGTCGACAACTCGTGGCGCGTACTCGTACGCTTGGCGACGGTGCGCAGTTCGAGCGCTCATGGCGCCCGGGGAGTACCGACTTGCTCTTCGGGCTGTGGGCTCCCGGTGATGCGCGCTTTCTGCCGCGATGAATGCGCGTCCCGTACGCCGCGAGGCCCGGGCACGCGAGAGGAGAGCGACGCATGGCCGAGGTGGTCGTTGTCCGAGGCGACGGGCTGGATTCGAACACACCGCAGACTCCCGGTCTGCAGCGTTTCGAGGCGGTCTCCACGCGAATGGCGTCGTCGGAGAAACTGTGGATGGGACTGTCGGTGCTCCCCGCCGGGGAACGGACGGGTGTGCACCACCACGGCGACTCCGAGACCGCGGTCTACGTGTTGAGCGGTGTCGGTCGATGGTGGGTCGGTGACAACTTCGACCAGATGCGCGAAGCACACGCGGGCGATTTCGTCTTCATCCCACCGGGTGTGGTCCACTGGGAGGAGAACCCGAGTGAGACCGAACCGGTGCGGATGATCGTCTCTCGCAGTACGCAGGACGCCATCGTGGTCAACCTCGACGTGGACCTGGACGCGCGATAGGCGTCAACGGTCCGCGGTGACCTCGAGGACCACCTTGAGCTGACCGGAGTCGTTGCAGGCGGCGAACGCGTCCCGCGCGTCGGCGAGGTCGAACCTCGCGGACAACAACGCCGAGAGCTGTACGGTCCCGGATGCCGTGAGCGCTATCGCCCTGTCGTAGTCGCGTGGCCGCGCGGCCCGGGGGTTGATGATCGCGAGCTCACGGTAGTACCACTCGTATGTCGGCATCCCGTCGGCGGTGGGCGACGTCGTCCCGAAGACGAGCACGGTCGCTCCGAGACAGGCGGAGAGCATCGCCTGCCGAAGCGTCTCCTCCTTCCCGACGCATTCGACGGCAAGGTCCACGCCTCGGCCGTCGGTCACCTCGCGGACGACGCCCTCGGCATCCTCGGGCGATGCGACCGCCACGGCCCCTAGCCGGGTTGCCAGCTCGCGCTTGGCGCGCGACCTGGTGACGCCGATGATCGTCTCGACACCTCTCGCGCGCAGCAGCTGCAGGTGCAGCAACCCGGAGACTCCGAGACCGATGACGACCGCGGTCTGTCCGGGGAACACGTCGACCTGCGCCTGCGCGTGGACGCAGGTACCGAGGACCTGCAGGAGTGCCGCATCGTCGTCGGGGACCGACGGAGGGATCGGGTGCAGGTACGCGTCGTCCACTGCCAACAGGTCGGCGAAACCGCCGTCGACGTCCCGCCCGAGTAGGGCACCGTCCGGGCACAGGTGTGGGCGATCGGCGCGGCAGACGGCACACGACCCGCATGCGGAGCTCGGGTTCACCAAGACGCGAGTGCCTACGGGCAGAGAACTGCCGGTGCCGGCAACCGCCACGCTACCGACGATCTCGTGACCGAGGACCCTCGGATAGGCGACGGGAATCTTGCCGGACACGATCTTCACGTCCGTTCCGCAGACGCCGGCTCGTTCGACCCGCACGACGGTCCGGCTGGACGCATCGGGTGCCGGCACGTCACGGACCGCGATCGTGCCCGGGCCGTCCACGAGTACCGCCCTCATCGGTGACGCTCCCTCCAGGCTTGACGCGTTCGCCGCAGTTACTGCAGGATGCATATTACAATTTGTGTATCTCTGCGCCACCATGAGGAGGCCTACATGGCCGAGGCACGGCAGGAACCGTGGCACACCGACCAATGGTTCACCAGCCCCTGGAACCATGCACCAGAAGTGGTGGAGCCCTTCAAGTTCCCGCCGTCGGTGGAAATCCATGACGTCACGTTGCGAGACGGCGAGCAACAAGCTGGCATCGAGTTCACCTGCGACGACAAGGTCCGGATCGCGGAAGCGCTTGCCGAGGCCGGTGTGCAGCGCATCGAGGCGGGCCTTCCCGCGGTGTCCGCCGACGATGCCGAAGCCGTGCGCCGGATCGTGGCCATGGGCTCGTCGTCCAAGATCTACGCCTTCTCCCGCTGCATGGTCGACGACGTCAAGCAGGCGATCGACTGCGGTGTCGACGGTGTCGTCATGGAGATACCGTCGAGCCGGCACCTGATCGAGCTCGGCTACCGATGGAGTGTGGAACGGGCCGTTGATCTCTCCGTCGAGGCGACGAAGTACGCGCACGAGCAAGGCCTGCAGGTCTCGTTCTTCCCCATCGACGCCACCCGCGCCTCGATCGAGGACTACCTGAACCTGGTGGAGCAGGTGGCGCGAGAGGGCCACGTCGACGGGCTCGGGCTCGTCGACACGTTCGGGGTGCTCACGCCGCATGCGGTCGAGCGTTTCGTGACGTCGAGCAGGGAACGGCTCGACGTGCCGTTGGAGACGCACTTCCACATGGACTACGGCCTCGGCGTCGCCAACAGCGTCATCGCCGCGGCAGCGGGAGCCGGCGTCATCCAGACGACGGTCAGCGGTATCGGGGAGCGGGCCGGCAACACTCCTCTGGAG
>JAFMQP010000228.1 GCA_017354575.1 Acidothermales bacterium
GCCGGGCAGCCGCTCGACGACGTCGCCGCCGAGGCGCGCCGCGGGCTCGCGGGCAAGCAGGCGCAGCTGGCGGAGGCCGACGACGACGCCGACGAGGCCGCCCGGCCGGAGGCCGCCGACTGGCAACGGGTCGAGCTCGACGTGCACAACCCGCTCGGCCTGCACGGCCGCCCCGCCGCACGCGTCGTCCGCACCGTCTCGCAGTTCGACGCGGAGGTGCGCGTCGCCGACCTCACGAACGGGCACGGCCCGGTCTCGGCGCGCAGCCTCGCGAGCCTGATGGCGCTGGGCACCGTCGGCGGCCACCGGATCGAGGTCAGCGCGGCGGGCGCACACGCCGCGGACGTGCTCGACGCGCTCCGGGCCCTCGCCGGTACCGGCTTCGGCGACGACGGGGCGGCCGAACCCGTTGCCGCGCAACCCATCCCGACGACCGCCCCGGGTGGGGACGCGGAGAGCACGTTCCAGGGCCTCGCCGCCGCGCCGGGCAGCGTGCTCGGCCCGGTGCGGCACCTGCGCCTCGCCGAGGTGTCCAGGCCGGAGACGCCGCAGGGGAGCGCGGACGAGGAACGCCGGCGGCTCACCGAGGCCGTGCACCTGGTGCGCGGTGAGCTGGAGGCCGCGCAGCGGGATCTCGCGGCGGCGTCCGGCGAGGCGGCGGACGTGCTCGCCGTGCAGGTGCTGCTGGTCGAGGACGAGGCGCTGCTGGGCAACGCGCTCGCGCTCGTCGACGACGGCGTGACGGCGTGGGATGCCTGGCGGCGCACCGTCGCGGATCTCGCGGCCGAGCAGCAGCGGGTCGGCGACGAGTACCAGCGGGCGCGCGTCGACGACATCGAGGACGTCGGGCGGCGGGTGACCGCCGCACTCGCCGGCGTCCGGGCGGCGCAGGTGGTCTCGGGCGAGGGCGTGGTGGTGGCCGACGTGCTCGGCCCGGCCGACACCGCCGGACTGGACCGCTCGCGCGTGCGCGGCATCCTCACCGCGCGCGGCGCACCCACCGGGCACGCGGCCATCCTCGCCCGCGCGCTCGGCATCCCCGCCGTCGTCGGCGCGGGCGAGGCCGTGCTGCGGCTGGACGAGACGCAACCGGTGCTCGTCGACGGCGACACCGGTGCCGTCTACGTGCAGCCGGGCAAGGCGTTGCGCCGCGAGTTCGAGGAACGCCGCCAGCGTGCGGCCGCGGAACGCGAACGGGCCGCGCAGGCGGCGGACGCTCCCGCCACGACCACGGACGGCGTCGAGGTCGCGGTCGAGGCGAACATCGGCTCGGCCGACGACGCCGCCGCCGCGGTGCTGCACGGCGCGGACGGCGTCGGCCTGCTGCGCACCGAGTTCCTGTTCCTCGACCGCGACACGGCGCCGGGCGAGGACGAGCAGGTCGAGGCGTACACCGCGGTGGCGATGCGGCTCCAGCGCGGACCGCTGACCGTACGGACGCTGGACATCGGCGCGGACAAACCGGCGCCGTACCTGCGCCAGCCGCGGGAGGACAACCCGTTCCTCGGCGTGCGCGGGCTGCGGCTCGGGCTCGCGAACCCCGACCTGCTCGGCACGCAGCTGCGCGCGATCCTACGGGTGGCGGCGGCGTACCCGCTGCGCGTGCTGTTCCCGATGGTGACCACGCCCGCCGAGCTGGCCGCCGCGCGTGCGGTGCTCGACGGCGCGCGCAAGGACACCGGTCTCACCGACGTGCCCCTGCCCGTCGGCGTGATGGTCGAGGTGCCCGCGGTGGCGCTGCTAGCCGACGCGTTCGCGCCGGACGTCGACTTCTTCTCCGTCGGCACGAACGACCTCACCCAGTACGTGCTCGCCGCGGAACGCGGCAACGCCGCCGTCGTCGGGCTCGGCGACGCGTACCACCCGGCCGTGCTCGCGCTGGTGGACCGCACGGTGCGGGCCGCCGAGCGGCACGGCTGCGGTGTCGCCGTGTGCGGTGAGCTGGCTGGCGACCCCGCCGCCGCGGCGTTGCTCGTCGGCCTCGGTGTCCGCGAGCTGTCCGCGGTGCCCACGGCGGTCCCGCTCGTCAAGCAGGCGGTCCGCGCGACGAGTGTCGAGGCGGCGCGAACCCTTGCGCGGCAGGCGTTGGCGGCGACGTCAGCGGACGAGGTGCGCGCCCTCCACTGACACCTCCTCGACGAGGTCGGCGGCGCCGGCGGCTCCCGGCGCCGCGCCGACGGCCGCCCCGGGAGCGCGGCGGCGTCGCGGTAGGACGGGTCGGCGAGGTCGTCGCGGCGTCCGTACAGGCGCAGCACGGTCTGCACGCTCACGCCCGCGCGCGCATGGTGTACGGCCGCTCCACCGTGGCGTCGAGCACGCGCTTCCTCGTCCCGGCGGCGGCGTCCGCCCGCGCGCGCATGGTGTACGGCCGCGCGTGGGTACGGTCAGCCGGCGGTGACGGTCACCGGGATGTTGCCGCGGGTGGCCTTGGAGTACGGGCAGACCTGGTGCGCGGCGTCCGCGAGCTCCTGCACCTTGCCGGCTTCCACGCCCGGCAGCTCGACGGTGAGGGCGACGGTGAGCCCGAAGCTCTCGCCCTCGGGACCGAAGCCGACCTCGGCGGTCACCTTCGCCGCGGACGTGTCGACGCCCTGCTTCTGTCCCACCAGGCCGAGCGCGCCGGTGAAGCAGGTCGCGAACCCGGCGGCGAACAGCTGCTCGGGGTTGGTCTTGTCGCCGTTGCCGCCCATCTCCTTCGGCGGCGCGAGGTCGATGTCGAGGATCCCGTCGTCGCTGACGGCGTGACCCTGCTTGCGTCCGCCCGTGGACGTCACCTTCGCGGTGTAGACGATCTTCTCCGGCGTCTTCACGTCAGCCATGTGCTCAGCTCCTCGGTAAGGGACGGCCTGCCAGCCCCAACCTACGCAGCCCGCCGGGTGTTCCGTCGCGTGGTGCTGCGCATAGGCTCGGGGCCATGGCCGTGGACACGCGCATGGACAGGCCCGCTCTGCCCGTACCGCCGACCGCAGACCGCCTCGCCGAGCTCGTCGCGCGGGCGCGGGCGTCGGGCACCAAACGGCTGACGGTCGTCGCGCCGTACACGGGGGAGACGCTCGTCGAGCTGCCGCAGTCGACCCGCAAGGACATCGCGGAGGCGTACCGCGAGGCAGGCGAGGCGCAGGCGCGATGGGCGCGGGTGCCGCCGCGCGAGCGCGCGCGGGTGTTGCTGCGCCTGCACGATCTCGTGCTCGACCGGCAGCGCGAGGTGCTCGACCTCGTCCAGTGGGAGAACGGCAAGGCGCGGGCGCACGCGTTCGAGGAGGTCGCGGACGTCGCGTTGAGCTGCCGGTACTACGGGCGCAGCGGCCCGGCGTACCTCATGCCGCGACGCCGGGCCGGGCTGGTCCCGCTGCTGACGCAGGTCGTGGAGCTGCACCACCCGGTCGGCGTCGTCGGCGTCGTCTCGCCGTGGAACTACCCGCTCGCGCTCGGCGCCTCCGACACCCTCGCCGCGTTGCTGGCCGGCAACGCCGTCGTGCAGCGGCCGGACCCGCAGACGTCGCTCGCCTGCCTGTGGGCGGCCGGGCTCGCGCGCGAGGCCGGGCTGCCCGACGGGCTGTGGCAGATCGTCCTCGGCTCGGGCGAGCAGGTGGGCTCGGCCGTGCTCGACCAGGCCGACTACGTCATGTTCACCGGCTCCACGCGCACCGGGCGCAACGTCGCGCAGAGGGCCGGACGCCGCCTCGTCGGCTGCACGCTCGAGCTCGGCGGCAAGAACCCCATGCTGGTGCTGCGTGACGCCGATCTCGACCGTGCCGCCGAGGGCGCGGTGCGTGCGTGCTTCTCGTCGTCCGGCCAGCTGTGCATCTCGATGGAGCGCGTCTGCGTGGCGGCGTCGCGCTACGACGCGTTCGTCGAGCGGTTCGTCGCACGGATCGAGGCGATGCGACTGGGCGCGGCGTTCGACTTCTCCATGGACATGGGGTCGCTGACGTCGCAGCACCAGCTCGACGTGGTGAGCGCGCACGTCGAGGACGCGCGCGAGCAGGGCGCGCACGTGCTCACCGGCGGCGTCGCCCGTCCCGACCTCGGGCCGTTCTTCTACGCGCCCACGCTGCTCGCGAACGTGCCCGGCACGGCGAAGTGCGCGACCGAGGAGACGTTCGGCCCGGTCGTCAGCGTGGTGCCGTTCCGCGGCGAGGACGAGGCCGTGCGCCTCGCCAACCAGGGCGACTACGGGCTCAACGCGAGCGTGTGGACCACGGACATCGCGCGCGGCAGGGACATCGCGTCGCGGATCCGCGCGGGCACGGTGAACGTGAACGAGGCGTACGCCGCCGCCTGGGGGTCGATGGACGCGCCGATGGGTGGCATGGGCGACTCCGGTCTCGGTCGCCGGCACGGCGCCGTCGGAGTGCTGAAGTACACCGAGCCGCAGACCGTCGCCGTACAGCGGGTGATGGGCCTCGGCAGGCCTCCGGGCGTCACGGGCGAGCAGTGGGCGACGCTGTTCACCGGCGGCCTGCGCGCGCTGAAGAGGCTCGGCCGCCGCTGACGCCGGAGCCGGTGGCGCGAGCCCCGTCGCCGGGGCAGGATGGCGCGCATGGACGAGAGGGCGTTCGACTACGACGTCGCCGTCGTCGGGTCCGGGTTCGGCGGCAGCGTGACGGCGTTGCGGCTCGCCGAGAAGGGCTACCGCGTCGTCGTGCTCGAGGCCGGCCGGCGGTTCGCGCCTGACGAGTTCGCGGAGACCTCGTGGGACGTGCGCCGGTTCCTGTGGGCACCGCGGTTCGGGTGCTTCGGCATCCAGCGGATCGACGTGCTGCGCAACGTGGTCGTGCTCTCCGGCGCGGGCGTCGGCGGCGGGTCGCTCGTCTACGCGAACACGATGTACGAGCCGCCGGAGCCGTTCTTCCGCGACCCGCAGTGGCGTGACATCACCGACTGGCACGACGAGCTGCGCCCGTACTACGACCAGGCGAGGCGGATGCTCGGCGTCGTCGAGTACCCGGGCACGTCGCCTGCCGACGAGGCGATGCGGCAGGTGGCCGAGCGGATGGGCGTCGGGCACACGTTCCGGCGTACGCCGGTGGCGGTGTGGTTCGGCAGGCCGGGCGAGACCGTCGACGACCCGTACTTCGGCGGCGCGGGTCCCGCGCGCACCGGATGCGTGGAGTGCGGCGCGTGCATGACCGGCTGCCGGTACGGCGCGAAGAACACGCTGCCGACCAACTACCTGTATCTCGCCGAGCGGCTGGGTGCGGAGGTGCGGCCGCTCAGGACGGTGGCGGCCGTACGCCCGCTGGGCCCGGGCTACGCCGTGGAGACCGTGCGCACCGGTCGTGGCCGACGGACGCGCGGGCGGCTGACCGCCGGGCAGGTGGTGTTCGCCGCCGGTGCGCTGGGCACCGGGCGGCTGTTGCAGCGGCTGCGGGCCGACGGCGTCCTGCCGCACCTGTCGCCGGCGCTCGGCCGGCTGACGCGCACCAACTCCGAGGCGCTGCTCGGCGCGACGAGCACCCGCAAGGACGTCGACTACACGCGCGGCGTCGCGATCACCTCGTCGTTCCACCCGGACGAGGACACCCACGTGGAGCCGGTGCGCTACGGCAGGGGCAGCAACCTGATGGGCATGCTGGCGACGGTCCTCGTGGACGGCGGGGGACGGGTGCCCCGATGGCTCAGGTTCGTCGGCGTCTCGCTGCGGCACCCGGTGGAGTTCGTGCAGAGCGTGACCGTGCGGCGGTGGTCCGAGCGCACCGTGGTCGCGCTGGTGATGCAGACGCTGGACAACTCGTTGACGGTGTCGCTGCGGCGTGGCCCGTTCGGCCGGCGGCTGACGTCGCGGCAGGGCCACGGCGAGCCCAACCCGACGTGGATCCCGGTGGCGCACGAGGCCGTACGCCGACTGGCGGACGTCGTCGGCGGCCGCCCGGGCGGTACCTGGGGTGACGTGCTGAACGTCCCGATGACCGCGCACATCCTCGGTGGCGCGGTGATCGGCGCGAAGCCGGACGACGGCGTGATCGACGCGTACCACCGGGTGTACGGGCATCCGGGCCTGCACGTCGTCGACGGTGCCGCGGTGAGCGCCAACCTCGGCGTCAACCCGTCGCTCACCATCACGGCCCAGGCCGAGCGCGCGATGTCGTTCTGGCCCAACCGCGGCGACCCCGACCCACGTCCCGCCCTCGGCGAGCCGTACGAGCGGGTGCCGCCCGTGCCCCCGCGCAACCCCGCGGTGCCTCAGCACGCCCCCGCGGCCCTGCGGCTACCGGAATGAGCTGGGGACCCCCATCGGGGTCATGGCAACAAGTGGGGACCCCTGTCGTGGTTATCGCCACGATGGGGGTCCCCGGCTCAGTCAGGCGGCGTCGGCGTCCTGGACGGTCGCCGGGTCCATCCACATCACCTCCCAGATGTGCCCGTCCAGGTCCTGGTAGCTGCGCCCGTACATGAACCCCTGGTCGTTGGTCTCGTTGGCCGGGCTCGCGCCGGCGTCGAACGCGCGGTCGACGAGCGCGTCCACCGCCTCGCGGCTCTCCGCCGACAGGCCGACGATCACCTCCGTCGTCCTGCCGGTGTCGGCGATCTCCTTGTGCGTGAACGTGCGGAAGAACGGCTCGACGAGCAGCATGGCGTAGATGTCCTCGCCGATCACCATGCAGGTGGCGTTCTCGTCGGTGA
>JAFMQP010000229.1 GCA_017354575.1 Acidothermales bacterium
CGCCATGTGAAGTCGAGCCGCGCCATGTGAAGTGGGGGCGAGGCGGGTCAGGCCAGGAGGGCGGCGATCTCGGTACGGGTGGGGGCGGACGTGCTGGCGCCTCTGCGGCCGACGCTGACGGCGGCGGCTGCCGTCGCCCAGCGCAGCGTGTGGTCCCAGTCCGCGCCCTCGGCACGGGCGACGGCGAGGGCGCCGGCGAAGGTGTCGCCCGCGGCCGTGGTGTCGACGACCGGCACATCCAGCGCCGGCAGGGCGCACTCGACGCCGTACCTCGTTCGCAGCAGGCAACCGTCGCCGCCCAGCGTGACCACCACCGCCGGCACCCGGCGCAGCAACGCCTTCACCGCCGCGCCGACGTCGGGCTCTCCCGCCAGCCGGCGTGCCTCACCCGCATTGGGCAGCAGCACGTCGACCGCGGCGTAGAGCTCGTCCGGCAGGTCGCGGACCGGCGCCGGCGTGAGCACGACCTCGGCGCCCGCCTCGTGTCCCACGCGAGCCGCCTCGAGCACCGCCGGCAGCGGCAGCTCGAGCTGCAGCAGCAACACCGACGCATCCCGCACCAGCTCACGCTCGCCCGCCGACAGCGACGTCACCGTGCCGTTCGCGCCGGGCACCACCACGATCGTGTTCCGGCCCTCGTCGTCGACGCTGATGTGCGCGGTGCCCGTCGCACCCGGAGTCCGGCGCACCGCCGCGCAGTCCACGCCCGCCGCCGCCAGCGCCGCGACCACCTGGTCGCCGAACGCATCGGCACCCGCCGCGCCCACCATCCGCACGGACGCACCCGCGCGGCTCGCCGCGACCGCCTGGTTCGCGCCCTTGCCGCCGGGGATGGTCTGGTAGGCGCGTCCCGTGACCGTCTCGCCGACCTCGGGCAGCCGAGCCGCGTACGCGACGAGGTCCATGTTCGCGCTGCCGACCACGACGACGCCGCCGTCGGGCACGCTCACCACCTCCGCCTCCTCGCCGTCCACACGGTACCCCGCGCGAGGACTACGGACGTGGCGGTGAGTGTGGGCCGGACCCCGACCACCCGACCCACACTCGGTGACTTACGGGAATGCCGGGCCGTGGCCGCACGCGTGCTGCTGCCACGGGTTCGGTCCGTCCCGGTACCGCCGGCGCGGTCGTGACGCGGCGCGCTGCCCCATCGCCACAGCGACCCGGTCGCGAAGGTCCGGCGGCCTCCCGTACAGCAGCTCACCGGGACGGTCGGACGTCTCGTAGCGACCCTCGCGTCGGGGCAGCGCGAACGGGCCCGTGAGCGTCGGACGGCTCATGCCAGGCACCTCGAGTTCACGCAACGTGCAGGGACAACTACATTGTTGCCAGCTGACCAAAAACTGCACGCTCGTGTCAACCATTCGCCCGGAGAGTTACACCCGCCGCCTTCGACTGATATGACGGAGCCATGGCAGACGACGAGCTCGCCGGGCGGACGGCGCTCATCACCGGTGCGGCGTCAGGGATCGGCGCCGCATGTGCACGGGAACTGGCCGGCGTGGGTGCCCGGGTGTTGTTGCTCGACCGCGACGACGCGGTCACCGGCCTCGCGGACGAGCTCGGCGGCGAGGCACTCGTCCTCGACCTGACCGACACCGAGCGGCTGGCCGACCTCGACGTGTCGGCCGACATCTTCGTCGACAACGCGGGCATCCAGCACGTGTCGCCGGTCGAGGACTTCCCGCCCGAGCTGTTCCACCGCATCGTCACGCTGATGCTGGAGGCGCCGTTCCTGCTCGCCCGCAGGCTGCTGCCCGGGATGTACGAGCGCGGCTGGGGACGGATCGTGCACCTCTCGTCGGTGCACGGGCTGCGCGCGTCGCCGTACAAGAGCGCGTACGTCGTGGCGAAGCACGGCATCGAGGGACTCTCGAAGGTGCTGGCGCTCGAGGGCGGTCCGCGTGGCGTCACGTCCAACACGGTGTGCCCGGCATACGTCCGGACGCCGTTGGTGGAGAACCAGATCGCGGCGCAGGCGGCCACCCACGGCATCGACGAGTCCGAGGTCGTCGAGAAGATCATGCTCACCGAACCGGCGATCAAGCGGCTGATCGAGCCGGCGGAGATCGCTGCGGCCGTGCGCTACCTGTGCTCGGACGCCGCGTCGTTCGTCAACGGCAGCTCGCTCGTCATCGACGGCGGGTGGAGCGCGCGGTGACGATTGCGTACGAACGCATCGCCGTCCCGGTGGACGGCGGCAAGCTGACCGTCGGCGTCTGGGGCGACTCCGGCCCGGTCGTGCTCGCCGTGCACGGCATCACCGGCTCGCACCTGGCCTGGTCGGTCGTCGCCGAGCAGCTGGCCGGACGCGCGCGGCTGGCCGCAGTCGACCTGCGCGGCCGCGGGCTGAGCGCGGACCTGCCGGCCCCGTACGGCATGGCCGCGCACGCCGCCGACTGCGTCGCCGTGCTCGACGCGCTCCGCGCCGGCTCGGCCGTCGTCGCCGGGCACTCGATGGGCGGGTTCGTGTCGCTCGTGCTCGGCGACCTCCGTCCCGAGCGGGTCGAGCGCATCGTGCTCGTCGACGGCGGCCCGCCGCTGCCGTTGCCCGCCGGCGTCGAGCCGGAAGAGCAGCTGGCGGCCGTCATCGGGCCCGCGGCAACGCGGCTGCAGCTGCGGTTCGCCGACCGCGACGAGTACCTCGCGTACTGGCGCGGCCATCCGGCGTTCGAGCGCTGGACGCCGGCGGTGGAGGCGTACGCCGACTACGACCTCACGGGTGTCGCGCCCGAGCTGCGCAGCCGGGTCTCGACCGACGCGGTGCGCGACGACTCCGTCGACCTCTACACCGGCGACGCGCTCGCCGGCGCATGGGCACGGCTTCGCCGCCCCACCACGATGCTGCGCGCCGAACGCGGCATGCTCGACGAGCCGACCGCGCTGTACTCCGACCCGGCGCCGATCGCCGCACGGATCCCGGTACGCACCGTGCCCGGCACGAACCACTACACGATCGTCTTCGACGAAACCTCTGCCGCCGAGATCGCCGCGACGCTAACGTCCCGCACATGACCACGCTCCTCCCCGGCGTGTCCGCGCGGCGCGTGCCCACGTCCCGGCTCACCGTCAACGTCCTCTCCGTCGACGACCGGCAGGACGGGCCGGCCGTGCTGTTCGTGCACGGCAACGTGTCGTCCAGCCTGTTCTGGCAGCAGACCATGCTCGACCTCGGCGGCCCGTACCGGCCGCTCGCGGTGGACCTGCGCGGGTTCGGCGACACCGATCCGGAGCCGGTGGACGCCACCCGCGGGGTGCGCGACTACGCCGACGACCTCGGTGCGCTGATCGAGGCGCTCGGCGTCGCCCCGGTGCACCTCGTCGGCTGGAGTCTGGGCGGCGGCGTCGTCCTCCAGTACCTGCTCGACCGGGCGGACGCCGTCGCGTCGACGACGCTCGTCGGCCCGGTGTCGCCGTACGGGTTCGGCGGCACACGCGGGACGGACGGCGAGCTGTGCCATCCGTCCGGCGCGGGCTCGGGCGGCGGCACCGCCAACCCGGAGTTCGTGCAGCGCCTCCGCGAGGGCGACCGCGGCGACGAGAGCGTGCTGTCGCCGCGACAGGTGCTGCTCGCCCACTACGTGAAGCCGCCGCACGTTCCGGAGCACCTCGACATCCTCGTCGAGTCGATGCTGTCGACGCGGATCGGCAGCGACCACTACCCGGGCACGTCCACGACGACGGACGCCTGGCCGGGTCTCGCCCCTGGCGACAGCGGTGTGCTGAACACGATGGCGCCGACGTACCTGCGTCTCGACGGGCTGCCCGCGATCGACCCGAAGCCGCCGATCCTGTGGATACGCGGTGCCGAGGACGTGATCGTGTCCGACACGTCGCTGTACGACCTCGCGTACCTCGGGTCGATCGGCGCGGCGCCGGACTGGCCGGGCGAGGACGCCTGCCCGCCGCAGCCGATGGTGGCGCAGACCCGTTCCGTCCTCGACGCGTACGCGTTCCACGACGGGCACTACCGCGAGGTGGTGGTGGAGGACGCGGGCCACGGCCCGCACCTGGACCAGCCGGAGGTCTTCCGCGAGACGCTGGTCATGCACCTCGAGGCCGCGCCGTACCTCCGCTGACGGCCGCGCCGCGGTACCGGTCGACCAGCGCGGCCACCACCGCCGGGTGCGTACCGAGGGGTGCGGCGACGGCGTCGGCGCCGGCGTCGGCCAGCCGCTGCTGGAACAGGCCGGGCGCGAGCAACCACGACGCCAGCGCGACGCGGGAGGCACCGGCGTCGCGTGCGGCGCGTACGGCGTCCGGGACGGTCGGCGTCGCGGTGGCGACGTAGCCGACCGAGACCGGCACGCCGACGCGCACGGGTAGCGCGCGGGCGACGATGTCGACGTCTGCGAGCGCGCGTGCGTCCGACGAACCCGCGGCGGCGAGGACCACGGCGTCGCCCTGGCGCCGGCCGGCCTCGGTGAGCCGGTCGACGAGCGCGGTGAGCAGCCGTTCGTCCGGGCCGAGGAACGCCGCGATCGTCACGTCGGTGCGCCCGCACGCGTCGACCTGACGCGGCAGGTCGGCGCGCACGTGGTAGCCCGCGGCGAGGAACGCGGGCACGACGACGACCGGCCCGGCGACCTCTGCGAGCACGTCGGCGACGGTGGGACCGATGACGTCGACGTACGCGACGCGCGTGGTGACGCCGGCGGCATCGGCGACCGCCGTCGCCAGCTCGTCGAGAACCGGCGGCCCTTCGGGATCACGGGTGCCGTGCGCGGCGAGCACGAGCGTCGGACGTCGGGTCATCACCGGTCAGCGTACGGGCCAGCCGCCGGCGTCGGCGATGTCGCGGAACCGGGACGCGTCGTGTACCGCCGCGCCTCGCTGGTCGTTGTTGAAGTACGCGTAGACGTCCGCGGTCTTCGGCCACTGGTCCTCGACGCGGCGAAGCCAGGAGCGCAGCGACGTCTCGCCGTAGCTCGGCCACGGGCTCGCGGCGCCCTCGTGGAACCGGAGGTATGCCCAGCCGGCCGTACGCCACAACGGGTTCCACGGACGGCCGCGGCGGTCGGCCCAGCACAGCGTCGCGTCGTGGGTCGTGAGCACGGCGCGTACCTCGTCGGTCCACCAGGACTCGTGCCGCGGCTCGACGGCGACGCGCGTCCCCGGCGGGAAACAGCGCAGGCACGCGTGCAGGCGTGCGGCGTCGGCCTGGAGGTTCGGCGGCAGCTGCAGCAGGATCGGGCCGAGCTTGCCGGCCAGGCCGGACACCGACCGCATCAGCCGGGCGACCGGCTCCGCCGGATCGGTCAGCCGCTTGATGTGCGTGAGGTAGCGGCTCGCCTTGACGGCCATGACGAACGGGTCCGGCGTACGGTCGCGCCACTTCTGGAAGGTCTCCGTGGGCGGCAGCCGGTAGAACGCGTTGTTGCTCTCGACCGTCGCGAAGCACTCGGCGTACCGCTCCAGCCAGAGCCGCTGCGGCACACCCTCCGGGTACAGCACCCCGCGCCAGTCCTTGTACTGCCAACCCGAGGTGCCGACGTGCAGGGACACGGTGCTCGCCTACCCCGGCGGCACGGTCTCACCCGCGCACGCGGGTGCGCAGCCGGGCGAACTCGTCGACGAGGTCGTCGAGCTGGTAGTGCGCGTTGAGGCCGCTCGGGTTCGGCAGCACCCAGACGCGCGTCCGCCCGACGCGGCGCGGCTGCCACCCGACCGCGGCGTCGCGGTCGGCGAACGCGACCCGGTACGCCGTCACGCCGACGACGGCGAGCCAGCCGATCCGCCGGCGGCGTACCTTCCGCTCCAGCGCCGCCCGCCCCGCGTGCAGTTCGTCGCCGGTCAGCTCGCCGGCACGCGCGGTGGCCCGCGCCGCGAGATTGGTGACGCCCAGCCCGTAGGCCGGCAGCTCGTCCTGCTCGTCCGGCCGCAGCTGCCGCGGCGTGAAGCCGGACCGGTGCAACGCGGGCCAGAACCTGTTGCCGGGACGGGCGAAGTGGTGTCCGGTCGCCGCCGACCAGAGGCCCGGGTTGATGCCGCAGAAGAGCACGTCGAGGCTCGGCGCGAGGACGTCGGGGATGGTCGCGTCACGTGCGCGTTCGAGGTCGGCCGGGGTGGGGCGCGCCGTGCTCACCCGTCGACAGTACCGATCGCGCCGTTCGGCACAGGCTGCGACGCCCCGGCTGCTTTACGCGAGGACGCGCGACCGTCCGCTACGCCGTCGAGGCCGACCTCCGCACGCGTCGTCGCACGGATCACGATGACGGGGTTCATCTCGCCCGACGGTATCCGCTAGTCTGCCCCGGATGAGCAAGACGGAAGAGGATCCCGCGGGAACCACCCAGCAGTTCCAGGCCTACATGGCACAAGGACGCACCGACGACTCCGGGACGGGGACGAGGACCGGCCTCGTCATCGGCGGCGTCGTGGTGTTGGCCCTGCTCGTGGTGGTCGTCCTCGTCGCGCTGCTGCACTGACGCGCGACACTCGGGGTCATCAGCGGTCACGGCTCGGGCGATATGCCCGGGCCGCTTTTGGCGTCCCGATCCGACCTCGCCCGCTCCATTGTCACTTCACATGGCGCCGCCGGACTCCACTTCACATGGCGCAGCCGGACTTGCCGTGGCCCTGCGCGACTTCACATGGCGCCGCTCGAAAAATTGTC
>JAFMQP010000230.1 GCA_017354575.1 Acidothermales bacterium
CAGGCCGAGGCCGAGCTTCTTGTTCAGCTTGTACCGGCCGACCTTGGCGAGGTCGTAGCGCTTCGGGTTGAAGTAGAGGTTCTCGAGCAGCGTCTGCGCGGACTCGCGCGTCGGCGGCTCACCCGGGCGCAACTTGCGGTAGATGTCGAGCAGCGCGTCGTCCTGCCCGGTGGTGTGGTCCTTCTCCAGGGTGTTGCGGATCGACTCGTACTCGCCGAACCGCTCCAGGATGCGGGCTTCGTCCCAGCCGAGCGCCTTCAGCAGGACGGTGACGTTCTGCTTGCGCTTGCGGTCGATGCGGACGCCGACGGTGTCGCGCTTGTCGATCTCGAACTCGAGCCACGCGCCGCGCGACGGGATGATCTTCGCGGTGAAGATGTCGCGGTCGGAGGTCTTGTCGACGCTCTTCTCGAAGTAGACGCCGGGCGACCGGACCAGCTGCGAGACCACGACCCGCTCGGTGCCGTTGATCACGAACGTGCCCTTCGGCGTCATGAGGGGGAAGTCACCCATGAACACCGTCTGGCTCTTGATCTCGCCGGTGGCGTTGTTGACGAACTCCGCCGTCACGAACAGCGGGGCGGAATAGGTGATGTCCTTGTCCTTGCACTCGTCGACCGTGTACTTCGGCGGCTCGAAGCGGTGGTCTCGAAACGACAGGGACATGGAACCGGAGAAGTCCTCGATGGGACTGATCTCCTCGAAGACCTCTTCGAGGCCGGACTGCGGGGACGCCGTGTGGTCATCCACCAGCTTGGCCTGCCAACGCTCGTTGCCGATCAGCCAGTCGAACGACTCCACCTGCACATCGAGCAGGTTGGGGATGTCGAGGGGCTCTCGGAGACGGGCGAAGGAGATGCGGCGGGGACCGTTGGGCGTGCTGATCGTCGACGTGTTACGCGAGGCGGCCAACAGGCTTCCTTCCACTGGCTCGCGGTGAACTCCGCGCGCGCCAGACAACCCATCAGCAGAAAATGGGTCGTCAAAGGGCAGCGCAAATAGCCAGTGTAACCGGAGCGGTCACTGCTGTCGAGTGCTCGTTCGATGCACTTTTCACGTCTTGGGCAGCATCCCTCCTGCGCGACGGCGAGTCAAGCACTTCCACGAGAATGAGCCGGACATACCGGACAGATTCGGCCGAGATTCCGGGAAAGTCCCTGCGCCCGCCACGGTCCGCGACCAGCACCGATCCCGCATCCGCCCGTGCGTGGGGCCGTCCGGGAAGGTGCGGCGGGACGGATGGCCGGCATGCCAGCGGGCCGTCCGCGCCGGCGCCCGGCATGCCAAGTCGTGACCACATCGTGACGTCTCGGCCACGCACCAGTCCGGCCCCGGGCCGCTCGCGGCCCCTCGGGCCCTCAGAGGGACTTGAGCTCGGACACCCGCCACCGGCCGTCGACGGGGACCATGGTCATCTCCACCCGGTTCTGGTCCAGCCGGCCGTTTTTCACCAGGTCGCTCACGGTGTCCTGGTTAACGTACAGCAGCAGCACGACGCGGTCCCTGCGCGCCGAGACGACGGAGCCGGCGACGACCTGCGCGGTCACGGTGACGTGGTACTTCTTCGCACTGGGGGTGACGGTCCTGGCCGTCGTCCGCGTGTACTGCTGCTCGAACTTCCCGGTCGCCACCTGCCGGCCCGCGGCGAAGTCCTTGTCCAGGCTGCGGTAGTCGTACGAGAGCAGCGTCTTAGCGCCGGACCTGCCCGCCTTGAGCGCGTCGCCGCGGATCTGGTCCAGGCCGTCCGGGCTCGGCGTCCGCATCACCTGGAAGCCGAGCAGCGCCACCGCGGCGGCGAGGACGACCACCAGGACGATCGCGAGCGTCGGCAGCAGCCAGCTCAGCCGGGTCCGCAGCCTCGTGTCCAGTGTCTCGAGCACGGTGCCTCAGCTCACGAACTCGATGTTGGAGACGAGCCAGCGGTCGCCGACCTTGGAGAGGTCGAGCTGCATCCGGTAGTTACGCAGCGTCGGCTTCTTGTACGCGACGTTGGTGACCGACGCGTCCGCCACGACGAGCGCGACCGCGGAGTCGGAGTCGATCGAGACCAGGCCGGCGTCGAGCACCTCGCCCTTGGACGTCGACTTGTTCTTCGTCACGGTGTCCTTGATCGTGCCGCGGTTCTGCTGGTAGCTGGACTTGAAGTCGCCCGTCGCGCCCGCGATCACCCGGTTGATGTCGCGGTCGACGGTGGGGTAGCCGATGGTCGTGAAGTTGAGCGCCTGCTGCCGGGCCGCCTGCAGCACGACCTGCCGGCGGCTCTCGTCGGCGCTCACCTGACCGTCGACGATCACCAGCCGGACGGTGAACGCAAGCGTCACCGCGACCAGCACGACGAGCACACCGGCGAGGAGGAACGGCACGGTGCGCGGTAGCTGGGGAGTCGGGGCGTTTCGTTTCACGTGCTCACTTGAATCATCTGCTCAGCGGGTTCAGCAGCAGCATCTTCCAGGAGTCGTTGCCGTACACACGTTGCTGTCCTCCCGTAGAGCCCAACTGCATCGGGCCGCCGTCCGGGCCGTTCACCTGGCCGGTGGCCGGGTTGTAACGGTACCTGCCGGTCGGCTCGCTGCTGTCGGGGCCGCTGCCGGACGGGCCCGGGTCGGTGGGTGCCCGGCCGGTGGGACCGGGCGCGTGCTGGGTGCCGCGCACGTCCGTCGTGCTCGTGGCGGACTCCCGGCACTGGGCCCTGTCGTTCGCCTTGTCGTCGGAGGTGGCCTGGGGGTATCGCTTCTGGGTGGACTCGTAGCCGTTGGTGCACGGCGGCGGCGTGGAGTCCACCACCAGGCCGACGTGCGAGGTGCCGTCGGCGACGACGGTCATGGTGCCGGCGACGACGTCGGGGTACTCGACGAGGATCTGCCTGATGCCGGGCAGCCGCACCGACGACAGGCCGCCGACCGTCACCAGGTTGCCGAGCAGCAGCCCGAGCGACGGATCGAGCCGGTGCAGCAGGTCGGTGACCTCGGGTGCGGACGCCGCGCCGTTGTCGAGCAGCCGGCGCAGGTCGGGATCGCTTCGGTCCAGCTGTTGCGTGAGCGACCTGAGATGCGTCGCGAACGAGCGGATCGAGTCGGCACTGGCGAGCTGGGTGTCCAGCACGACCCGCCCGTCCTCGATCAACCTGGTGGTGGGCCCGAGGTTCGCCGACGCGTCCGTGAGCAGCTGGTCGCCGTTGTCGAGCAGCGCCTGCAGCGCCGGCCCGGTGTTGGCGAACGCGGCGTTGAGCTCGGTGATCACGGTGGACAGGTCCTGCTTGTTCACCGAGTTGAGCAGCTTGTCGAGGTGGAGCAGCAGCTGTGTCGCCGTGATGGGGAGCTCGGTACGGCTCCTCGGGATCACGCTGCCGTCGTGCAGGTACGGCCCACCACGGCGGTTCGGCTCCAGCTCGACGTACTGCTCGCCCACCGCCGAGCGCTCGGCGATCACCGCCGTGGCGTCGGACGGCACGGGTGTCTTCCGGTCGAGCAGCAGCTTCGCCCGGACGCCGGTCGGGGTGAGCGCCAGCGAGCCGACCTTGCCCACCGTGACGCCGCGGTAGGTGACCTCGGCGTCCTGGAACAGGCCCCCGGTCTGGGCGAGGTCGAGGCGCACCGTGTACTGCCGGTGGAACAGCGAGTCGGTGAGACCGATGTAGCTCGCGCTGACGTAGCTGATGCCGAGACAGGTGATCACGAGGAACGCGACCAGCTGGACCTTGACGGCGCGGGTGATCATGTCAGCCCAGACCTCCCAGCAGCAGCCCGACCAGGCCGCCGTCGGAGCCACCGCTGCCGCCTCCGCTCCCACCGGTGCCGCCCGACGGCGAAGGCGTGCTGGTGGGCCGCGCCGTCACCTTGCCCCCGCCTCCGCCGGAACCGGACGTGGGCACCAGGCCGCTCGGCAGCAGCCTGCCCGGGGACGGGCCCTGCCGCCCGTTCAGCACGTCCGGCCTGAGCAGCTTCAGCAGCTCGTCGAGCTGCGGCTGCCGTCCGGTCTGCGGGCCGCCCTTGCCGACGACCTGCAGCACCTGCAGCAGGTTGATGTCGGCGGTGAGGTGGAGGTTGGTGTAGTCGCCCTTGATGCCGTTGGCCGCGTCCGTCGGGAACGGGTAGGTGAGCATGACGCCAAGCGCGTTCGGCAGGTCGGCACCGGCGTCGGCGAGCTTGTCGAGGATCGGCTCCAGGGCGCGCAGGTTGGCGACGAGGTCGGCCTTCGTCTCGTTGATCACCCGGGTGCCGACCTTGCCGAGCTTGGCGAGCTCGCGCAGCAGCTTGACGAGGTCCCTGCGCTGCTCGGTCAGGACCTTCAGCGCCGGCGGGACCTTGTCGAGTGTCTCGTTGATCGTCGTCCGCTGCTTCCTGAGCTGCGCGGCCAGCGCGTCGAGGTTCGTGATCGCCTTGTCGATGCTGGCCTTCTGCCTGTCGAGGCCGCCGATGAACGTGTCGAGCCGGCTGATGACGTCCCTGACCTTGTCCTCACGGCCGCCGAGCGCCTGGTTCAGCTCCTTGTTGATCGTCTGCAGCTGCGGCAGCCCGCCGCCGTTCAGCAGCAGCGCGAGCGCCGACAGGACCTCCTCGACCTCGGCGCCCTTGCCGGTGCGCGGCAGCGGGATCACGTCGCCGTCGCCGAGCCGGCCGTGCGGCGTCTCGGTCGTCGGCTGCCCCAGCTCGACGTACTTCTCCCCCAGCAGGCTGGTCTGCTGGATGGACGCCACCGCGTTGTCGGGCAGTCGTACCGAGCGCTTGACCTGGCAGTAGACCTTGGCGTGCCAGCCGACCAGCTCGACCTTGGTGACCTGGCCGACGGCGACGTCGCCGACCTTGACGGCCGAGCGGGGCACGAGGTCGAGCACGTCGGTGAACTCGACGGCGATCGTGTACGGATTCTTGCCGGTGTCGGCACCGCCGGGCAGCGGGAGGCTGTAGACGCCCTGGGAACCGCAGCCGGTGAGCACGAACGCCAGCACCAGCACGCCCGCCACCACCTTGGCCGCGACGTCTCGGGAGAACCGAAGCCCGTTCATGGCTTCTTCTTCCCGAGGATTCCGGCCAGCGTCGGGTCGACGCGGTTGACCGGCTGGTCGGCCGTCTTCTGGTGCGGGTCGAGGCTGAGCGTGTCGCCGTTGGGCAGCTTCTTGACGACGGAGTTGACCGCCTGACGGATCAGGTCGCACTGGCTCTGCGGCACGTGCAGCGAGACCAGCAGGGAGCACAGCCACATCGTGGGGTCGTTGAACTGCCGGAAGTTGTTCCGGTTGTCGAGCGTGCCGTAGTCCTTGTTGTACGCGATCTGCAGGTTCGACAGCGCGTCCGGCGCGTCGGTGAGGAACTCGGCCAACGCCTTGCGCTCCCTCGCGAGCACGTTCGTGACGGTGACCAGCCCGTCGACGTTCTTGGTCAGCTTGGCCTTGTTCTGTTTCACGAACGTGTTGACCTTGCCGAGCGCGATGCCCAGGTTCTTGAGCGCGGCCGCCAGTTCGGTCTTCTCGCCGTCGAGTTGCTGCGACATGCCAGCGAGGTCCTTGTTGAACGCCATCACGGCGGCGTCGTTCTTCTTCAGCGCCGCGGTGAACGTCGACAGGTTCCGTACGGTGCCGAACAGGTCGTTGCTGCCGCCGTTCAGCGTCGCCAGTGCCTTGGACGCCTGGTCGATGGTCTGGTGGATGTCCGCGCCGTTACCGCCGAGATTGTCGGCGCCGACCTTGAGCAGCCGGGACAACGAGCCGTTCTTGTTGGCGCCCTCGGGCCCGAGCGCCGTGTCGAGGTCGTCGAGCGACTTGTAGATGTCGCCGAGCTCGACGGGCACCGCGGTCCGCGACCGCGGGATCGTCGCTCCGTCCCGCAGCACGGGACCGTGCTCGTAAACGGGAGCGAGCTGGAGGTAGCGATCGCTCACGATCGCGGGCGCGACGACGAGCGCCTTGGCGTCCGCCGGGACCTTGTACTTGCTGTCGTAGGAGAAGTCGACGCGGACGACCCTGCCGGCGGGCGTGATCTTGTCGACCTTGCCGATGGGCACGCCGAGCACGCGGACGTCCGACCCCTTGTACAGGCCGACGGTCTTGGTGAAGTACGCCGTGGCCCGGCGCTCGCCGGTGCGCGACAGCACGATGCCGACGACGCCGAGGACGAGCGCGACGACGAGCACGAACACGCCGAACCGCAGGAACCTGCTGCCGCGTAGCTCAGCCATGGCCGCCTCCCTTCGCCGTCGCGGACTTCGCCCCGGAGACGGCGGTCCCCGGCAGCGAGGCGCTCGGGGGCAGCGGCACGAGGTTCTGGATGTACGCGTCGAACCAGCGGCCGGTGCCGACGACGTTGCCGAACAGCTTCACGAACGTCGCGAGCGTCCGGACGGTGCGGTCCAGGTTGTTCTGGTTCTTCTGCAGCACCGCGACCACGCTCGCGAGATGCGCGAGGGCCGGCTTGATCTGCTGCTCGTTCTCGTCGATCAGCCCGGTCAGCTGCGTCGAAAGCAGCACCGAGTTGACGAGCAGCTGGTGGATCACGCCGCGCCTGGCCTGCACCGCCTTGAACAGCTTGCTGCCGTCCTTCAGCAGCCGGGTGAAGTCCGCGTTGCGGTCGGAGAGCACCTGGGAGACGCCCCGGGCGTGCGACAGCAGC